>PJET01000106.1 GCA_002825515.1 Candidatus Thorarchaeota archaeon MP11T_1
GCAAGAACCTCAAAGATGTCTGAGGACCACATCATTGCAAAGAATAGAAGGAAGATAGACATCAAGCCTACATAGAGGTACAACCCTCTAGGATTAAACTCTGGAGCGTCTTCATCACCAAACATTGAAAGACTGCTGATTCCAAGAAGCAATCCACCAATAATCAACAACAAGAATAATCCAAAGAAGTTCTCAATATTACCAGAATACGCTGGATTGCTCCACTCTTGCCCGATACCATATGAAAGACCAGTGTAGATTAGTGTGATTGGAGTGAGGATGAGGAAGTATTTCGATCCTCCTCGTTTCGCAAGGTGAAGAATCCCTCCAGCGAATAATAGCGGAGCCATTAGTAGCATCCCAGTTAAATCCTGGCCTATTGTTTGGTATATTGCAGACTGTGATGTACGGTGCTCCATTATTCCAAGTCCAAAAGGACCAAGAAGAGCAATTACGATTAGGATTACCGCGCAAGCAATTGCCATTATTCCAATTGCAAACCGTTCAAATTTCTCATGTTTCAACTCTTCGACTGATTCGTTTGACATTCTTTGCCACCTCATTTAAGAAGAGCACTTGAAGCATGGGAGAATGAACTACTTCCTCGGAAAAACACTGATCTGTTTAACACCAAGTAAATCAAAACAACTACAGGCACGACAAAACCCATCGCAGCTGTATATTGTATGGTCATTCCCCAGATGTCAAAGATTATTGTTCCGAGAATAACTATGATGGCTCCAAGGAATCCCCATCTTTTCATTTGCCACAGACCAAATGACACAATGAGGCCTGACAATCCCAAGAAAAGGAATGTAACCATTATTATATTGGAAGTGCTTTGAGCAACTGGAGTATCCAGAAGCTGGACACCACTTGCAGCCATATGACCAAATAGCACTCGAAGAATTGCATTCCCTACCCATGCCACAAAGAGCATGACGAAGGGCAAACTTCGCCCGAAGATTCGGCGATTCTGTTTTTCTTTTTTGCTTTCATCATTGTATCCATCCAAACTAGGTATTATATTACCTATATAGGTAGTATAATACCTTTTAAATCTATCGAAAAGGTGTCATACTACCTAATTTATTGGTGGTGATTGTACAAGATAGTACTGAAAGTGAGTTCGAATCTCGCCCAGTCCATCATTCAATTTTCCCATTCTTGTTGCAAGTAGAAACTCCGGAGACCTTATGTCGAAGCTCCCTGCATACTCTTGTTCACTGTGTTGTCATATCCATGACACAGCTTCAAGACTCTCTCAGTCTGTCTGAGGGAGCGCAGTGATTTCTTGCATATCAACACTAGTAGGAGAGGAAAGAATCGTTGAGTAAGAGAGGGAATAGGATGAAGCCTAAAGTCACTCATCTATTTCTCCTGACCCTCCTACTTAGTGCCTTCATTCTGCCAGTTGGAGTTTCAGCTGAAATGGATTCAGCTATTGTGATTGTCGAGAAGGTAGATTACCCGTCTGTAGATCGAACATGGGAGGATATTTCCCTACTCTATGAAGATCAGTTCCACAGTGCCGCAGAGGTAGATGAGGAGATAGAACGCTTCCAATCTCTTGTGCCAGAGCTTGTTGATTTGGAAGTGATTGGCGAGAGTTATCAAGGTCTAAATATCAGCGCTCTTCGCATCACGAATGAGTTGAACACAGTGCAGAAGGCCAAGACTCTGGTTGTGGCCCATCATCATGGTAGAGAGTGGATAACAATTGAGATGGCGCTCCGCTTCATTTTGCGTATTCTGAATCTCTATGGAGTTGACGATTCAATGACCACCTATGTAGACACTCAGGAGATCTACATCATTCCCACACTCAATCCGGACACACTAGAATATGTTCTCAGTGGGGATCATTGGCTACGCAAAAACGTGCATCCCTTCGATGATGATGACGATGGTGAAACAGACGAGGACTCTTGGGATGATGCCAATGGCGATGGAGTGATATTCGGAGGTGATGTCTATACGAAGACGGGTCCAGGTGGTTCAGCTGAGTATCAATACACCTACTACGAAGGTATTGATGATGATGGAGATGGCCAGAAGAATGAGGATCCCGTAGGATATGTTGATCTAAATCGAAACTATCCAACTGGTTGGGGTTCGAATGACGCGTCGTCACCAGACCCTCTCTCTGAGGTCTTTAGAGGGCCCTATCCTTTCTCAGAACCCGAAACGCAGGCCTTTCGTGACTTTGCATTGCTACACAGTTTCACTATGGCCTATTCACTAC
Source organism: Candidatus Thorarchaeota archaeon MP11T_1 (assembly GCA_002825515.1). The sequence continues at coordinate 2,246 of PJET01000106.1, forward strand.
ATTCCGGTATCAATGCAACTTTCTTTGTAGCAGATGACTATGGTTGGGTTGAACCAAGCATCTATGATCAAATCGCTAATGACTTCTTCTGGTTAATGCCAAGGGTCTTCTTTCCTGGTGTGGATGATGCAGCTAGTAGTTCTGTAAAGCGTCATGCATATTCAGAACACTGGGGGGCTTGGATGTATTTTGAACGTAGGACTACAGCCCCAATTACCTTTGAGCTCTATCACAATGCTACTGTTGATGAGCCAGGATTGTTCAATGTCATTGAGGATAATTCCACGCATTACATAGTGGAGTGGCTTGACATCTATGGCATCTGGGCTCCCGTAGAATCCGCAATTGAGAGAACTTGGGAAGTTGTAATGCCTGGCTTTGACTACCTGCTAGAAAACACTCCGATCTTCACCGCAGCATATCCTTCTGTATCAGGTGGCATCAATGAGAGTGATTCTGTGACTGTAGGCGTACGTTTGACATGTCAGAGCGTTTTGTTTGACTCAACGGACCCGATCTATGGCTTCCTTGAGTATGATAGCTCCTCCATGTCCACCTTCTCAATCTCAACTTCAATAATCGATGCTGGAGCAACCGAAGTCCTTTCGACTTCTTTCGATTTGCCTACTGATTTGGGGGACTCGCCTGTTTCTCTCTATATAGGGAACAACTTCACTGGATACGTCCACCTTCGACTCTCACTGGGCGAGGCGCCGCCAGTTGACATTATGCTATTTGTGGCAATCGGAGGCGTAGTCCTTGTAGCTATAGTCATTGTGATTGTACGGAAGAAGACATGATAGAGCCATATCATGTCACGGGTTCGATAGACCTGCCCTTCTCCAGTAATACGATAGTCTATTGGTCTGCTATATTCATATTCTCTCATGAGAATATGACACCTGTTTCAGAGGATCAGTCAAATGAGTGGGAACGAAAAAGAAGCGCAACTCTCTCAGTTCGAAGTCTTCTCCAAAGCTTCAGCTTTGTTATTATTGCAATTGCTTGGGTTTTTATGAAAAGAACCCAGACAATATCTCCTCGATAATAGAAATTAGACTTATTGCACTTCATTCTTAGTTTAAATAATCGAATCTCGCCCGGTCCACCATTTTTCACTCTTTTATTTCCATTCTTCGATATTGCACCACCACAATCACAGAGACCACAAGAATCATCCCAAAACCTGCAAGTAACCACACAAGCTGCTTGGCAACATACTCCCTGTGTGCTAGCTCCTCCTCGTCAAACACCTCGGTTACATACTCCCCGACTATATCATGTTCAGTGTTGCCAGAGAAGGTGTTGTTTGCCACGATATTGGATTCTGATCTATCGTCGATGTAGATGCCAATCCTGTTGTAGTTGCAGGTGTTGTCTGCAACAATGCTGGAACGTGATTTTTCTAGGCTGATGCCAATGTCGTTGTTGTTACAAGTGTTGTTCGCTATGGCGCTGGACTCCGCGTATAAGAGGCCTATGCCTATGCTGTTCTTGTTGCAGGTGTTGTTCGTCACGCTGTTGGACTTTGAGTCCCAGGGCATGCCAGCCCAGTATGTATAGAGATAGATGCCAATCTTGTTGTTGGTGCAGTTGTTGTTTGTCAAAGTGTTGTGCTGTGATACATAGAGGGAGGTGCCACCTTCGGTGTTGCTAGAGCAGGTGTTGTTCGTCACGGTGTTGGAATTTGAGCCCCAGAGAACGATACCATGCCCGTTGTTGGTGCAGTTGTTGCTTGACACGGTGTTGGAATCCGCGTGGAAGAGGTCTATGCCTATGCTGTTGTTATTGCAGGTATTGCTGACTAGCTCACCGTTGGAAACATTATGTAGATGGATTCCAGCTCCCTTGTTCATTTCATGACGAGGAGGCTCTTCAGTGGCGCCTTGGTGCCACCCTATGAGTTCCCTCTCAGCCGCATGATTAGCCCCAGTTAGATTACAGTTGCTTATTGTGAAGCTGACTCGTGTGTAAGTGATGCTTATGCAGTGACCATCGCCATCGCCAAGGTCAATGTCCAACCCGTCAATTATGTATGGGTTCTCAGGAGAACCATCACCCGGCCATCCCTCTAGCAGAGCTGTGGCTACGAAGTTGGCATCCCCAACGATTGCTATGGCATCATGCGGGGTGAGTTGAAGTGGAGCTGGTGGAGTTGGTGGAGGTGGTGGAGTTGGTGGAGGTGGTGGAGGTATTGCTGGTGGTGGTTGTAAGACCACTAGACCGGATGCTGTCAAAATGAATGTCAGACTCACAGCCATAAAGATTGTTCGAGGCCTCATATGCCTGGGTAGTTCCTTCCAGGGACCTGGAGGCAACGGACATATCTCTGAGCGGTCCTTCACAGCTTGTCCCATTTGAGTCTCCTCCTGATGGTTTCAACCAGATACACACCAAGCTCTGTTGGTGACATATTGGGTGGGATGCCTATCTCCCACTCCTCCGCAAGGGTACGGAGGGTTTCCATACACTGGTCCTCCAGATCGCAGGTGCCACAGTGCCCCTGGTGAACATACCAGTTCTGAACACCTATCTTAGGGGAGTAGAAGATGTATGTCTGCGAGTCATACCCGTGGCAATAGCCCTCGGCAACACCATATCGAGTACTCAGACGGTCTATCTTCACCCTGTTGGCGGACGCAGTGTGTTCTATGAGCTTCTTGATCCGTTTCTCTGCTTCCTTCTGCTCCATGCTCACAAAGGGTCTTGACACCTTCAGGTCCTTGGCAATCTCTGATGGTCGGACGTTCTGCCGCCTTCTGAGCCAGATAAGGCTCTGTTTCTTGGTCGGGTAACGCAGAGTTGTGAACATCTTCTCTCCTCCACGGGTTAAGCTCATTCACTTAACATAGTTAAGTAAAATTACTTAACACTTTGTAATAAATCATTCGGTGTTCTAGAGTTCACTAAAAATGTTCGAATCTCGCCCGGTCCACCATTCACATTTGGTCATGAGATTCTGAATCATTATTGCGATAAGCCCTACTTTCCATGAACGCATCGATTCGTCTACTAGTCCACGGCAACAAGACTCCAAATCCAAAAATGTACCATCCTATTAGAAGGATAAACATGCCTGGGTAGACTGGTGAAAGTGGAGTAGGATCACCAAACAATGGGCGCAGTATTTCTTGAAACCAATAGATTAGGAGAAGAGGGAGAAAAACAACTATGAATAGTGCAATAGTTTTGAAACATAGCAATTTTGCAGCCTTGGGTTTGAAAACAACCTGCATATCCTCTTCTTTATTATTCAAATATCGCACATCCGAATCAAGGACTACTTTCTTAATCATACCATCGCAATATCAAATCTCGCCCGGTCCACCATCTTCTTCTTTCTCTAGCATTCCTTCATTCTTGTATCAATAATCGAGGAGAGGGGACTCGACGGTTCTCTCGCGTACTTCTCAGTCTTCTCAACTCAGAACAATCTATCGGGGACTGTGGCTGGTTGACTTCGCAATAATAGATCTACCCTGTGTCAAGGACTATTCTTCCTGACTACTATGAAGACTACCAATGCAGCGATTGGGATGACTATAACGACTACCAGTGTAGGTAGAAGAAGACTGGACGGCGGCGGTGGGAGAAGTTCTTCAAGACCAGAACCATCCTTCACAAATTCTATCTTCCCACCAATCATCGTCAGATACACCTCAAGGTCCTTCAACTCATCAGCATGGACATCCAGGGGTGAATCCGAAAGGACAATGAGATCAGCAAACTTGCCAGCCTCCAGGGTGCCGATATAGTCTTCCTGGGAAACGATGTACGCTGCATCTATTGTCATCATCCGCAAAGCCTGTTCGACACTAATCTCATGTTCGGCCACCCAAGGTCTGGGTCGATGTATTGTACCATTCTCATCATACGCGCTCCGAGTGACATACCCCCAGAGATGCAGGAAGGGATTGATGTTTGCAGATGTGCTGCTGTCACCATAGTTATTCCAGGAGAAATCAGACTCCCAGTAGGCGTGTATCCCTTCTTCAGGAAGAGAATACCGGTTCATTTTCCATTGAATAGTTTCGTTAATCATGTCTTCATACCACTCTTGCCAATAAGTAGGGAAGTATCCTCTGA
>PJET01000034.1 GCA_002825515.1 Candidatus Thorarchaeota archaeon MP11T_1
CCCAGAAAAACACGACATCATCGAACTCTGCTTCTGGCGAATAGGAGATGAAGAGTCTAAAACTTGGTGGCTAGCACCTTTATCTCCAGAGAATATCGAAGACGAGGCTTTGAATATCAATAAGCATCTTCGGGAAGATATTCTGCATCAAACAGAAGATGGAAAAGCCAAGTACAAACATCCATCTGAAGTTCTTCCAGAGATAGAAATGTGGCTGATGGAAGATGGCGCGGCTGCGGAAGAGCGCGTATTCATTGGTCAAAATCCGATGTTCGACTACGAATTCCTTCTTGCGTTATGGCGGAAGCTTGGAGCGGAAGATGATTTTCCTTTTGGATATTGGATAGAGGAAAAGGGGCGGAAGCGTAACCAAGGGTACATCATCGATACGATGCAACTAGCTCGGTTGATTGATGTTTGCACAGGAAAGAAACGTGCGCGATATGGTCTAGGAGCTTTGGTCAAGGACTTCAGCGTCACACGAGCACAGGCACACAGAGCTGACGGTGACGTGAAGATGACTAAGGAACTCTTCGAGAAGATCTATGCGGTACTACACGATCCGCTAGTTGAAGCATTCAATGAGGCATACAAATGACTAAATCAAACTTACCTCCTAGAATTGGTATCAATAGAGATACCTATGAGCTAAATGGTGATTTAGAGGGACATAGCCTCGATCATCGCTGTGATGCTGGCGAAATAAAGTACGCCCAAGGATCAATCTGGCTTCCACGAGACTTCTTTAATGAATATCTGAAGTATAAGGAAGAGGGAGCAGATTTGTGGTGGTACAGAAGCAATATGCCCCTTTGCGGCACTAGCGGATATGCCATTGTACTAGGCGAGTTCGTACTTAGGTATGCCCCGCTTGTAATGCACTAATGATCTACGTATTACTAGTTCTCTTACTTTTATTTCTCATATATTTTGTTGGGAATTTTGCTCTTCTTGTTTCTACTTGGATGGGATTAACTCTCATTGAAACCAAAATGGTAGTTACAGGATATGGTGTTTCTGTTTTCATTGCTCTGGTTGTATGGGCTCTACTAGATAAGAGTAGAAAACATGGAAGTTAGCAAAATATGGCATCTTGTTGTACACAAGAGTAAGAAACCATATGATGTCTATATTGGCAGACCATCCCGATGGGGAAATCCATTCTCTCACAAAGAGGGCACATTAGCAGAGTTCAAAGTCGAGTCGCGAGCAGAAGCTATAGAACGATATGAAGAATGGATTCGATCTCAGCCAGAGAAAATAGCCGAAATCAAGAGAGAGTTAAAGGGAAAAGTGCTGGGTTGTTGGTGTTCACCTAAGCTTTGTCATGGTCACGTTCTAGCTTGGATAGCTAATGAAGAAGAATGAGAATACTATTCGGTTCAGGTAACTTTGCAGGCTCCAATCTTATGGTGTCTAGGTTCTTGCAGAACGCACCGGACCACGAGATTCGTGTAGCTGCTTACTACCGGAACCACAAATACCTACATTCTATTGATTGGTGTTTAGATGCCTTACATAATACAAAAGTAGGGGATAGAAACTATTTCAAGGAGAATCACGGACAGGTTGGCCCGCACATTAATCATGAGATGGCAGATCTCATTATCAATGATCTTCTAGAATGGCAGCCAGAATTGGTAATTAGCGATTGTGAACACTTCACTGCCATGGTAGCAAAAGCTCTGGAAGTGCCTCTTTGGTACTGTAGCGCCATGCTCCAAATACTTGGAATAGATCACGATCGTAAAGAAATCAATTCAAAGATCTTTGATACCACTAAAGTGTATCTTGATTCTCTACCCACCGCGGATGCCTACCTAGTATATTCTCCCCTTTGTGATATATCTTCTAGGCCATTTTTAAAGAAAGGTTTTGAATGGGTTCGTCCTTATTCTGTAGTAGGAGGCGAAACCACCAGTGTTGATTTAGAGATAATCCAGAAGGCTTTACCTAAGGGCGCGATACTAACAACTGGCGAGACGAGTTTCGTTTCTGACTGTTTGTACACAGGAAGACCAATATTTGTTAGTCCCAATCCAGGTGAGGTGGAACAAGTGTTGAATGCCCAATTGATGGAGTGGTATGGGGCGGCACGGAATCTGGGGAGACCACAAAATATTGACTTTGTAAAACGGCAAGTCGAGAAGCAGACCGTCCCACCGGTCCTTAGCATTCAAGCTTGGAGCCAGTTAGACGAGAGGTTGGAAAGGTATGCAAGGCAGAAGAGTAGCGCTTGATATTGGTAATGTTCTTTGCCATGTCGATGTAGTTGGTGAATTCTTCGATTATTTAGTCGAAGAAAAAATCATGAAAGACAGAGATCAGGCACATGAATTTGTTAGCGGAATTCAGTGCGGTCAAGATCTCGGTCTCTATAATATTCGACAGGGATTTTACAAGTTCAATCCGCATCTCTCCAAAAATGTATTACAGAATATCCACGATAAATGGTTGGATATTGTAATTCCATCGGAAGAGATGCTTGATGTCCTAGATGAAGCTTTGGGCAAAGGATATAAAATAGCTTTGTTATCGAATATAGGCAAAGATCATTGCGCTGTTATTCGACAAAAGTGCGAATGCTTTAAGCACTGTTTACAACATTTTTCATGTGAAGTGGGAGCACGTAAACCATCTAAATTATTCTATCAGAGTTTTCTACTACAGTATGGTTGGCCCAAAAATATTATGTTTCTGGATGATCGCCAAGAGAATATTGAAGCAGCGAAGGATTACTTCTTTGGTGTTCGATTTGATATGGAAGACTATGAGAGTGATAGTGAAGCAGCAGAAGTGTTGCGTAGGCATTTAGGATTGATTTGAGCCGATATATCTCCAATGGATGAGTAATTCAAACGTCATAGATCTTGCTGCTTGGAAAGCTGGGAATAAGGCGAAGAACCATTGGAGACCCATGCCGGATATCATACGACACAAAACATTATCTGTGAAAGAAGCACTTGAGTACATCGCCTTCGCTGTTTGGCATAGAGACTTACCAAAAGGATTTGACGGAGAGATTACTTGTGAAATGAACGATGATGGTTCTATCGAAGTGTACGCCGTTGAAAAGAGTAAGGATAAAAAAGAAGAACCGCCTAACTAAGAAAGCAGCAAAATGTCAACAACATATGTGTACACCGAAGTTCCAGTAGGTGACGGTTTAACTCTATACGTAGATGGCAACAGCAAGATTACCGTAGGGAATGGAAGCTACGAGGAGCCAAAACCCAACGCCCTGAGTCTTCCTCACATTTCTACTTGTCCCGGTGCAACTTCACAATGCATGGCTGTATGTTATGTATATGGCTTACAGAAGAATGCACCTGAAGTATACAAGAAGTACATGCAAAATGAAAGGGTAATTCACCATATTTTGATGACCAACCCTTCGATGATGCGTTCTGCTGAAGTATTCGGAAATTGGATATCTAAAAACTGTCCTGATGGCTTCCGCTGGCATGTTTCAGGGGATGTTATGAACGCCCGTCATGCGATGTGGATTTCTAAAGTAGCGGCATATTCACCCCATGTTCGGCATTGGATCTACACCAGATCTCTAGAACTTATTCCTCAGTTACTCTTGTGTGAGAACTTCGCTGTTAACATATCCGCGGATGCTGACAACTATGCTGAGGCCCGTAAATGTGAGATGGTATTCGGCGGGCGTATTTGTTACCTAACTCGCGATGGTTCCATTCCAGATGATCTGAAGAGCGGAGAGGTAATCTTTCCCGATTATCTATTACGTGGACGCGACATGGACAAACCTACTGAACATGAATGGTGGAAAGGGCTTTCTACAAAGCACAAGCGAATGGTATGTCCCGCTGATTTCTTTGGTCAGAGCGAACAGCATCGTTGCGGACCCTGCAAGAAATGTCTGTTTCCCGTAACCGATATCAGAGCTATCGAAACTCGCAGATTCGATATTCGAGAATCCGAATCCGTCAACATCTGAATTACAATAAATTACATTTCTCATAGGGATACCAGGGTATGTGTGAGTGTAAGACTTACAACAGCTTACAGGAGAATAATGAGAAATCTTATCTTTGTAGCACTACTGAGTGCTTTGGTATTCATTGGATGTGAAGACAAGAAGAAGGCTACTGGAGACGCGGTAACCGCAGGATCTGCTGGTGCAGTTACATCAGCTTCTGCTGGTGCAGCTGGCACTCCTGCTCCTGGCGGATCTGCTGGGAATCCAGATGGCGGAGACGGAGGAGAGTAAGATAATGGTGGCCTTTCGGTCACCATTATCACCAATCACTAAGATTCAACCGCATAACATCTCCGATACCGCGCATGATTGAGTTATGCTGTTCCTTTAACTGTTTCAGGGGGACATTTCCCTGATCATACATTTGATAAATATTGATGCCTCCACGGCTTTTCTGGGAGACGGGTTGTGTTTCAGATCCGGGCTGCCAAGAAACCTGAGTAGATTCTACCCCTAAGTTCTCAGCTAGTTTATTCGCTGCTTCTGTAGTACTCTGATACTTCACAGGGTCGATAGCTGAGTGCACAACTACGAGTTTCTTAGCAGGATCTCCGGCAATATTGTTTTCTTGTGCCCACTCCTGAATCTGTTTTTCACCGTGCATAGCGTCGTACATACCGATGTATGATGGTTCGACTGGATAGTTCTTCTCTTTCAGAATTTGGTTTACAGCACCACTTCCACCAGAGAAGGCGCTCATTCCCCATTTGCCAAGCTTAGCTTCTGGTATTTTCTTTGCTAGATAGCTCTGTATGGTTCCTAGAATCTTACTTACGAAATCTCCACGCTTAGCTTTGGAATATGACTTGGCAAAATCGCCAGTGAATTGTTTTCCACCAGCCTCATTCGCTGTAACCACTATGGTGTTAAGACCCGACTTAGCTAAATGCGAAGCTGAGCTTTTGAAGTGGATAACAACATTGTATGTTTTGGTTTCTGGATTGACGGCATTCGCTGGGATGTAAATCTGCGCACCGGGAATGGTCAAAGTGGTTTCGTACTGCGTAGGTTTGGCTGGCTCGACCGCAGGACCAGCTTCTTGAAGATGCTTTTTTACCTCTTCGGTAATTATACCTGCTTGTTTGTGGTGCAAAAATAGCAGTCTTTGAAATGCTAGAGTACGAAATTCTTGGTCCATGTTGATATCCGAAAATATTGCAAGTCGAGGATTTTTGGCTCGCAGATTCATTCCTGTGGTCTTTGACGAAGTAACGAAACAAGTGGTAATTATGGCTAGAAAAGGATTGCTCTTGCCGTACTGCCCGGAATGTGGTATGTTCCTGGACCTGGATACCGAAGCCCTGGCCGGAAAATGCGATACCTGCGGGGCAAGATTCCTGATAGAAAACATACCCTGGCTCAAACGAGACGTACTTCCGAAAGCGTAGCAAATGGCGACAAAGGTCAAGGCGGCAAAGAGTCCCACCATTACGGGCAATTACGAGGTTCCTGATGGATGGGTAAAAGAGCTTCACTGGCGAGCGAAACAAGACTAAAGGCACATCCAATAAGTTCTATCACATAGAGCTTCAGGTAGCCCCGGACAAGCGAGTCCAAATCTACACGGAATATGGTCCCACAGGTACGGATAAGCCCGTCCGGGAATGGCGTTTCTTTGGTACAGACCTACCCGGCGCAGAAGCTGAGTTCAATCGTATACTGAAATCCAAAACCAGACCAGGAAAAGGATACAGAGAGATTGATGTTGCTCAGCGCGCCCATGGTAGTGCCGAGGCCCAGAAGCAAACCAAAGCTGTCATTCTCAAGAACGCAGATGCGCTTCCCCAAGCTCCAAAGTCCCGACTTAGTGTTGGTCAAAAAGCTATTGTATCCTTGTTCTTCAAAGCACAAGATACCTGGGTTGCTCAGACCCTCAAATGCCCTTTGGGCCAATTGACGAATGATCAAATTGATCTCGGGCGTGTAGCATTGGATAAGGCCAAGCTTGTTGTAAACGCTACGAAGAGTTTAAGTGATGCTCAGATTGCTGAGCTAGATCGGCTCACGAACGACTTTTATGGTCTCATTCCTCACAATCTGGGCCAGGGTGCCCGCGGGCAGATGATCGAGCTACG
>PJET01000004.1 GCA_002825515.1 Candidatus Thorarchaeota archaeon MP11T_1
ATTGAATTCTTACCCCTTTCCGTGTAACTCACTATACACTGCCCCAACAAATCTGGAACGATAGGATTGATTTCTTCTTGAGGCTGTGAGTGTCTTAGAGTCCGATCACTATCTTTTACCATCCAATCACACTCATAGTACAATAGGTGTCTTCAGTGTTTTAATTCCTTCGAAGACTGTTTGTTCATATTAGTGAGTTCTGCAGTCCCATCAGTTCCCTCACAAATCAAACCAACCCCCCAGATATTGAAGGAATGCACTTCCAGAGTACTACTCTAACGTGGATTCTATTCTCTCAATCCCGTAAGATGAGAAGGTTTTGTGCTCCTACGAATTCAACCATATTTTCAATATTGAAGTATTCCGAAACCTCTATAACCTGAAATGGAGCAGATGGCGGTTCGTGGGCCAGTGGCTAAGCCAGGTATAGCGACAGTACACTCAGAACTCCTCTGGTGTGTTGAAGCTCTTAACTTGTTGGTCGGGGGTTCAAATCCCCCCTGGCCCGCCATCTTGATTTTACGGATTTCTGAAGATGTATATTCCCCAGCTGATAGTATCTCTACCCCATTTTAGGTAGATATCTTTTGCAGTCTTTGTTTTCTCGAGAAGCTCCTGATTATCAGGATCATCCGTATGCGACTGAACATGATTGTCAACAGCCCACCACTGAAGAGTTTCATAATGATCCCAATCATCTTTGTTAGACACAAGTGTATAGAGGCATGTGAGTCCCATTTCTTCACCTTGATACACATTATCTTCATGCGGTCGAAAAGAATTACGAGTCATTTTGGTCACCTCAAGATATTCAGTATCAGGCTCTTGTAACCAAAAAGGTTCACCAACAATCACAAGACCTCCCGATTTTGTCATCTGCTTGAGTGCTTTCAATGTTCCAGCATGACCTTCAAAGACCCAGCTTGCTCCCAAACACATTACAACATCAAATAGTTCTCCAGATTCAGGTCGATACTTAGCACCATCCAATTCAATGAAGGTTAAATCGGATTCAGGAACTCTCTCGAGATGTTTCTTCTTACAATCATTGATACAAAATGGAGATAGATCAACTCCCACCCCTGAAATTCCATATTTCTCTGCTAGTCTGACTAAGACCTCTCCCTTTCCACATGCGATATCAACAATTCGAGTATCTTTTGGTAGGTTGAGAAGTTGACAGAACCGTTCGAATTTCTCTTCACGCATTGGATTACAGAGTACATGATGCTTGTGTGTAATGTCATAATACTTCCATGTGTCCATTTACATCAATTCCTTACCTGTTGACTTGAAGACACTCTTGGAAATAAATATTCGAGGGTTCAAATCCCCCTTGACTCGCCACATTTACTTCTTTCGAATAACTACAAACAAGACAATTGCAATCACACCTACAACTCCAACTGTGAATATGATGATAACTATCAGAGTGTCTGGAGGAGGAAGAGGAGGTCCTGTGGTTGTATCTGGAGTTGTAGTGTCGGTTGTAGTTGTCGGAAAAGTGGTCGTCGTTGTAGTTGTAACAGTTTCTTCGACCACTGTGATAATGACAGTGTCTACTAGATCATATCCCGAAGCATCGGTTACAACTAAAGTCAGATTGTAACTACCAACTGATAGACCATTGATTGACTTTGATATATGGTCTAGAGAAGAGTTCAACGAATTTTGAACAATAATTACTCCTTCCCACAATAAAGTGTATGATTCGGGATTTGGTAGCCTTACATCCCATGAGAGCGCAGGAACAAGTGAACCAACCACGTATTGAACATCACTCTGCCAAGTAAGAAAGCCTAACGGATAGTTATCCACACCCATTCCCCCAACAGAATAGACACCTTCACCAGAATAGTCTGACCAGATATTACCACTATCTACACCATCATCCCAATCATTCCATATCCCGCTATCAGCAGCATTGCCTGCATCATTAAAGCCAATCATGTTGTTATAAATCTCAGAAAAGAGAGTATAGGATCCGAGATTCAGTCCATAGTCAGCATTTCCATAGATTCTGTTATCGAGAATTCTTACACCTGATGTAAAGTCCAAGTGAAGTCCGTCTGACGAACTCCCAAAAATCGTGTTGTTGAAAATCTCCAGATAGTTGACAACAAAAAGTTCGAGAGGCTCAGTATTATCATAGATGATGTTGTTCCTAACCACTCCGTAGCTTGTGTTAACTATGTAGATAGGATATCCCAGATTCTCATGTATTTGATTGAAATCAAAAATGTAGTTATCAGAGCTAAATATCCAAATACCAAGCCCATTTCTCAGAATTTCGCTCTCAGTCATAGTTGTGTTGTCAGATGTGTCAATATAGAGCCCTCCAGTGTATGAATCTTTAATGGTCACATTTGTTATGGTGCAATTAAGTGAGTGTGAAATTTCCATTCCTAAATCGTAGTTATCCACCAATAGAACGTCTTCTATACTACAATTAAAGCACGAATGAACCGCCATGCCAACAGTCACTGAGTCGAATGTTCCATTTGCCACGGAAAGACAATCAGAATTTACCAACACAAGCTGTCCGTATTCTTCCCCGTTGATGGTCAAATCGTCTTGATTGAGATAGTATCCGAACGGTTTTCCATTGACCTTGTTTCCTGTTTCAGAAATAGTCCAGTACTTGGTATCAGCTCCATTGAATATTATACCACATTCGATGAGAGTATTGTTTCTCAGTGTGGTATTCTCTGACTCGAACAAACTGATACCATACAGGTTCTCACTGATTTCCATATCACTGATTGTGCAATTTGAACACGATAGAAGACTAGGTCCAACTGATACATTGAAGAACACTCCTGAGTCGAGACTCACATTGAAGCAGTCGATTAAGAACAGCTGCCCAAATTGATTTCCATCAATCTCGGTGTTGTTTGTCCTTAAGAAATATCCAAGAGGTTTGCCATTTACTACATTCTCGGAAAAGTTGTGTATCCAGTAATCTTTGGATCCTACGATTTCGAAACCTCCATTTTGGAGTGTATTGTTGACGAATGTGCAATTTGCAGTCGATCTGATGTAGAGCCCGAAAAAGCCACTATCAATTATCTCGTTATCAGCGACTGTGACATTCTCAGAATCTTGAAATCTGATCCCCATCTCTCCGCAATTGCGAATATAGTTACTCTCGACAATTGAGTATTTCAGATAGGCTAGATGGAAACCGTAGCCTTCACAATTAATGACTCTATTCTCACTCAAAGTGCAATTGTAGCTTGACATAGCTTGAGCGATTCCATAATAGCCACAATCAGATAATGTGTTATTTGCGATGGTGCAATCATTAGTGCCAATTAACGCGATTCCAATATAACCGTTAGATATGCTACAATTCTCGATAGCGCCGTTATTCACATGCGAAAGCCTGATACTATTTGTTTTCACTGCACCGGTTTGCGACAGAACACAGTTTCTAATGACGAAATGGACATTGGTGTTGAAGATGATTATACATGTGCCAGCGGTGACTATTTCTAGTCCTTCGATGATATATGGGGACTGTTGAGTTCCATCTCCTGGCCATCCCTGTGCGACGAAAGCGGCATTTCCTGATATTTCTATAGGACCATGAGGTACGAGTGATGATGGACTGGTTGAGGTATTTGGAAGCGTAGTCAAGTACACAGGCATAGAAATGACACTCGCGCTAACAACAAACATGCCCACTAGGAAAACCAACAACTGCAAAACATTGATTCTTCTCACGAATCTCCCCAGTACACATTTACATGTCTGCTATATAAACCAAAGCAATGAATTTTTCCACATATGGACACTATAGTAGGCTAGAGAATAGTTTCTAGCTCGCCATATCACAAATTAGTCAGACTCTTTCTTGAATGCAAGTTGTATTGCTTCAGCAAGTTTCCCTTGAGGGTACCAGAAACCGGGAACAAAGACTTCACAGGTTCCACGTTCAGAGTCAATCAACATGCTAATTTGGAAAGAATAGTTTATAGCCGCTGTTACTTCCCATTCAACCACAACTAGGTATTTTGTGTGAATTGTGCGAACCTCCTTCGATACCTGAACTAGGCTGCTTGGCCAATACCTTCTTCCTCTAGTCTTCTTCCAATATTTTGGCACCTCGGAGAGATAACTATCAATCTTGTCAAAATCGATGTCAGAGATTGTAAATGATATCATTTTCATCCTAATTCAAATTGAAACGAGTTAAGGTTTGGTCATGTTGGAAAATGGGATTCTAATCCATATCGCACCTAGTCCGCCATATTTTTCAATAGAAATATCTGCGAAATAGGTGAAGAGCTATCATTCTCGAGGAAGAGAGTCTAGATGGATCAAGAAGAAACGATTCAATTCTTCAGGACTGACCATCAGAAACTGAAAGATGTAGTATCGAAACTAACTGAATTTCACATGAATACTGACAAAATCCAAGGAAGTTGGACTGTAAAAGATATTCTTGCACACATCTCAGCATGGAATTGGGAGATTATTACGCAGGCTAAGCTTGTTCTATCCGGAAAAAAACCATGGTACACATACAAAACAGAGGCAGAGTTCAATAAAGAGGCTGTGAAGATTCGTGAATCCTGGTCCGTTGATAAAGTGATCTCGGAGTGGTATGAATCGTTTGATGTTCTAATATCAAAACTCAAGAGTTTCTCAGAAGAAGAATGGAATTTCGAACTTGATGATGAATGGCCTGAAGGAGGTAAGGTTAGCGTCTCTTCAATCTTCGGTTACCGATACCATGGTGAAGGGCACGAAGGTGGACATGCAAGAATAATCCGAAACTATTTCGAGCTATGAGAGGTTCATTTCATCACCAATTTTCGAATTTCTCTTGGACGCTATCTTCTCCTAATTGTTCGCTAGTAAGCAGTGTAACTCATAGACTAGTATAGTAGAATTTCGTAGTATCCTCCAATAAAGAAGCAGGGGCATCCCAAAGACGCCCCCAATCAATATTTTGCTGGACTGTAATCTAGTCAGCATGACGCATTGTGGTGTAGGCATCGATGATTCGCCACAAGCCATGCACGACCACGAACGCTAACACACTCCATGTTATCATATTCGCATATGCGCTTTCACCGATTAACGAACCACCAAGTTCATAGATATATGGTACAAATGCAAAAATTATCACAATTTCCAAAATACCCATAATCAGCTGACCTACAAAGCGTGGCTTCGCTATTCCTTTCTTCATTTTTCAGAAACTCTCCCAAAGTTTGTGCACTCATTTCGCAATGCGTATTTAACTCATTCTTCGAATTTACATTCATCCAATATGTTACTGAAAGCATTTCATGCAAATTCCTCTTAGCCCGCCATCTTATTTTGATATTTTGGCCAGTTTTGAGATTACTTCTTCAGCTTCTATCATTATTCTATCTAGTAATTCCTGAATGGTGGGGATGTCCCTGACCAAGCCTACACCTTGACCACAAGCTACAACCCCATGGTCGATATCCCCATCCCTGTACATCTCCTCTGATCTATCACCAGATACAACCTGAATGAGTTGGAAAAGGGGTGCTCCCTGTGCCTCTAGTTCAAGGCATTTCTGAATCGCCTTATTATTCCAGAATCTGTGTGTGTTACCGACAGAACGCAAAGCCAGAGTCGTATCAGTTTCCGCCGCCTCGACGAAAGCTTGTTTGAGATTGTCATGTATGGGACATTCTTTTGTTGCCATCAGTCTTGTGCCCATGATTACTCCTTCAGCACCCAACGCCAAAATCGCGGCAACTCCTCTGCCATCTGTTACTCCGCCACCGGCAATTACAGGAACATTTAGAGCATCAACGACAGATGGAGTCATTACCATCGTTCCGATATCTAAAACTCCAGTAGCTCCGCCGTTCTCGTATCCCACAACCGTTACTATGTCAGCACCAAGGGATGCTCCTTTTTTCGCATATCTTACCCCAGCACATTTGTGAATCCAGATAGCACCGCCACTCTTGAATTTAGGGACTAGGCCCTCTGGAGCTTTGTGACCGCTCGTTTCAATGATTTTCACATCCTCAGCTAATGTAGCATCCACATAATCCTCTAGCTTGTCCTGAGGCATCAATGCGGGGAACAAATTGATGTTTACTGCAAATGGTTGCTTTGTAAGAGATTGTGTCTTTTTGATTGCATCTCGCAAATCATCAGGAGACTTGTAATTTGCACTGGCTAGTACAGCACAGGCACCAGCATTACTGGCTGCTGCCACGAATTCGGGATTGGAAATCCTCGCCATGGTTCCTGCTATGATCGGATACTTACATCCCAACATTTCAGTTACTTTCGTCTTTATCATTTGGCTCACCCACACATCTTTTGACCATTGACTAGATTCTTACAGATAAATCTCATCATTAGCTCCTAACCCGTACTTCACATTTGCTACTCTAATCATCTGATAACAAGATTCCCATTACAAGCATATTGTGATATTTTCCATCTGCTCCATAATACGCATCTCTTTTTGTACCCTCAATCTCAAAACCGAGTTTCTTGTATAATCGTACAGCAGCATCATTGTCCTCAACTACTTCAAGACCCATCCTATGCAGTCCTTTTCTCTTAGCGAGAACAAGAAGATTTTCTGTCATTACTGTTCCCAATCCGACCCCATGGAAATCTTGATGGATGTATAACATCATATCTCCAATTCCTCTCTCTCTTGGGCGTGTGAATTGGTGTATTGCCGCGATTCCTACTATTTTATTTTCAAAGATTGCCACAATTGATAAACCGCTCTTGGTCCCACTCATCCAACGATCAATTTTCGCTTCATCATACGGAGGATTACTCCACAGAAGCGCATCTGTTGATAAGCTAGTTACCATACTCAGTAATTGTTCCTTATCATCAGGCATAAGCAAGCGGAGTATTACTTCTCTCTCATTTTTTATTATGATACTCCGCTTTTTCATGCTCTTTCATGTTTTTATGGTTTAATTTGGATGTTTTGCTTCAAATTTTGCCTGGTTTGATTTCACATCTCTCTTGATTTGGTACTCAAGCAAATACCTATAGGTCCCACTCCTTTGTTGATGGTTCATGAGTCTTTCAGTCAAAAAGGGTCTTAGCTTTGGTCTTACATCTGGAGTTATCACAACTCTAGGGATGATAGTCGGTGTGAATGCAAGCACTAGCTCCCGTTTGGCAGTTATAGCGGCTATTGTAGCGATTGCTATTGCTGATGCTTTCTCTGATGCTGTCGCAATGCATGTTTCCGAAGAATCCGAAGGCGCTCATGCAAGAAAAGACATTTGGGATGCGACCTTAGCCACTTTCTTGACTAAGTTCATATTTGCCTTGACTTTTGTTATTCCAATTTGGTTCTTACCACTTGATATTGCAGTCATAGCAGATGTCATCTGGGGTATTTTGATTATGACTTTGTTCAACATCTTTCTAGCTCGTTCGCAAAATGAAAAGGTGTTACGCGTTGTCCTTGAACATCTAACAATTGCTATCACTGTTGTTCTAATAACATACGTCGTGGGATCATTTCTCTCCACAGCTGTCTAAGAAATGTAATCCTATCATTATCTCTGAGATTCAAATCATTCCGATTGAGAGAGAGAGTAATCCACATCAGACGCACTGTTACTATCAACAATAGATTGTATTATGTTACTCTTCTCCCATTTTCGTAGTCTTGGCCATATCACAGCCCAGATGATTGCTAATAACAAAAGAATGTTGGAAGGTTGTATTGATGGGTCAACCAATGAGGTTGGGGCATTTCCCAAGGCATGTACAATCATGACAAAGAAAAGGTTCTCTGTACGCAAATATAGCAGACCATAAATTATCCCGTTCATGAACACACTAAACAAGAGTTCTTGAACGACTACCAGTGTCCATCCCTGATTCAGTACTTTCCAAGGAATATGGAGCAAAGTGAAGAGTGTTTGTGATATTAACAGGGCACTGGCTACTTGCAGATACCTATTTTCCACCAATCTCTCCATCTTAATCTTAAACTGGATCAGGAAAAACCCCCTATATCCAATCTCTTCATACAAAGCTGTACCAAAGAGCATTCCAATCAATAGGCCAATTAGAGCAAAACCCTCTGCGCCCCACTGTTGGTTGAGTTCAATACTTCCCATCCCAATGTAACTCACCACCCCCTCGATAAACTGAACAAGAATCCACGTTACTAGGCCTACACTAATGGCTAGTGGTAATTTCTTGATCACAAGCCCAATATCCTTCCCTTGGAGCTTTCCATGCAAGACTAAGATGCCATATACCGCACACAACAACAATAACAAATTCAGAATTAGTGTGCGTTGGATTAATCCCCAGCTAGCTTCCTCTATTGACTGAATTATGCCTACTAGGTAGATACCCAAATACAGAAGGACTACGACAACACTCACAAAGAAAAACAAAATCATTGTTTGGTAGCTTGATTCCTTCGATACAATCGTCATGAAACCACACTTCTACTGTTTTCAAAAATTAATTCAAGCATGAATTTGACATGACCTTGACCTATCTTCCTTATATTTTCCTTCTATCCTGAATCAAGTTATACTGTACTGATTTGGTTTTCAATTAAGGAGCAAGTGCAACTGCTATGTTCGACTTATAAACTCCAAAACGAGCATTGCTTCTATTGATTTATACTACCGACATATGATGGCTAAACATCCAAATTTATTCCAGTTTTTGCTGAAACAGTACAAAAATCACTAAGTGACGATAAAAATGACATCACTGACAGAGAATCTAAAACAACTAGCACGAGAAGTTGGATTTGCATCAGTTGGCATATCGAAACCAGAGATGCTTGAGGATTTACCATACGGATCTATTGGCAAAATCAAAACACTAAGATCTCCTGCTCAAGAGCTGCCTGAAGTAAAATCTGTCATTCTTCTTGCTTTTCATACTTGGGATAAAATATTCAGCCTTACAGTTGATTCACCCGAGTGGCGAGGTTATGGTCTTCACTCGCCTGATGAAAAGTTTGAGAATTACTACCTCCCATATGAGATTATGAAGAATAAAGCATGGGAGATAATCGATTCTCTCAAGAGAGAAGGTCATGAAGCTAAGTACTCCTTAAGAATTCCAATGAAGACTGCTGCAATTAAGTGTGGTTTGGGTAGTCAGGGGAAGAGCACGTTATTGGTCACTCCGGAACATGGGCCAAGGGTTGGTTTAATTTCAATACTTACCAGTGCTGAATTAGAGATAGATGAACCCTTTGAAGCGGATCTCTGCGGTGACTGCAACCTTTGCATAACTGCTTGTCCAACAAAAGCACTTGATCCATATATTATTACAATCGAGAAATGCATGACCTATTCTGCGGAATCACCTTGTTCATCGGATGTTCCCTCTCATGTGCGTGAGATGGAGAAGAAACTAGTTCCACGCCCAACAAAGAATAGCTATATCGAATGTGCAAGATGTATGGAAGTCTGTCCGATTGGAAAAACCCAAGGCAAATCTAATCAGCACTAGTCTAGAACCTTTTCTGAAAATAGTACTCCTTTACAGGGTCAGGGTAGCCATCAGAAATACCGAAGACCTCATAGCCACATTTCTGAAAGAACTCAGGGGATTGGAATGACAACACCCATGTCAGTCCTGAAAGAGATCCATTCTCCTTAGCGATTTTTTCTGCCCTCATCATAAGCTGCCTACCATACCCTTGACCACGAAATCTCTCGTCAATCCATATCTGCTCAATGTGTAGTGTCCCTAGAGCTGTAAACCCATTAAATCCTCCAAAGACTTGGTCATTATCATTTCTTATGACGAGCTTAATTCTGACTCCTGGATGCTTCTTCAGAAGTTCTCCGACTTGCTCTTTGACATAGCCACCCAAACCATCACCAAGTATTTTTTGTGCATCTTCGGACTTGTCTTCAGAAATAGTGAAGCGCTTGGAACTCTCAAGTTGACCTATTTTGTTATTTCCATCAGATATCTGCCAACTATCATCCAATCTTTTCATTAGTACAAACTCTGTAATATTCTCAGTATACACATCGCAAATACCTAGAACTTTGTATCCAATTGCTTGGTAGAATTCAGGTCCTTGAAATGAAAAGGTCCAAGTTTGTGATGCTGTATATCCCTTTTCTTTACCAATTCTCTCAGCTTCCAATACCAGGTTTCGCCCATACCCTAAACCTCTGTATCTCTCCTCTACCCAGAGGACCTCCAAGTGCATGACTCCAGCCTTCATGCTTGTAATCACCCCACCGATGATCCTCCCCTCATGATCTTTCAATACCAGATTGATATCATTGAAGGGAATATCCAATTCACCATAGGGGTGTTGCTTATCATGAGCCTCCAGTTCGCTATTGATAAGGTCCATCTCTTCCTCAGTTGGATTGTCAGCTATAACAAATCGATTGACTCTCTTGGAATTACTCATTCGACTAGCTCCGATTACTGCAGCTCAAATTTGGGATATGATTAATGTGTTTCTAGAAGCGTAAGAAATAGGAAACATAAATCTGTTCAAAGCAACTCATAGAAAAACTTGCCATCTTTATAGATGGTTTCATCCCCTGCAAGTATCTCTCCTTTTTGCATATTCTTAATCATGTCAACATGAATAGCGCTTTCATTTGTGCCATTACATTCTTTGAGGGCTCTCCCAAGAGCACAATGAATCGTACCCCACATCTTCTCATCGAATAACATATTCATTGTGTACTTTGTAATTCCCTTGTTCATTCCCATCGCGATCTCGCCGAGCCTGCTTGCACCTTCGTCAGCCTCAATAATAGCTTTGAGTGTTTCTTCGCCTTGATTAGAGGTAAAATCCACAACAATTCCCTTTTCAAACTGTAATCTGACATCCTCAATGATTTTTCCTTGGTACAAAAAGGGAATGTCGAAACGAATATTGCCTTCAACCGTATCTTCCACAGGTGAGGTATACACTTCCCCACAAGGCATATTGTGCTTGCCATCAGCCACAGCCCATATTCTCCCATTTGTTTCAGCAAAGAGGTCAGTGTCTTGTCCTAAAATTCTGATGTTCTCGTGTAGACCAAGTCGCTCCTTTATCATCGCTATCTTATGAGATGCGTCTTCCCAATCTATTAGGATGGAATTATACACGAATTGCCTATAATCTTCTAAAGTCATGTCTGCCTGCTTGGCCAGAGCCTCACATGGATGTACGGTGTCGCACCATTTCTTATCCATTACCATATCTAGAATTGGTTTTCTTGTTCTACTACGGGCAACAAGTTTCTCTGGACTCAAACTTGAGAGAGTCATACTATCAAGTGGCGAAGCAATTCCTATTAGCACATCGCACTCATTCACCGCTGCTGCATAATGGCGAGGGAATAGATTGATTGTCCATTCGTCAGCATTTTCAACATACGCCTTGGTTATCTCATCACTGTCCATGGAAACCATACAGCTTGCTCCAATCTTGGCGACTTCCGCAGAAATCGCTGTTACCAAATCGTGTGCTTCTGGAGGTGCAAGGATTAAAACCATCTCCCCTCTCTTTACCTCTGTACTCCAATTCACTAATACGCGGGCGTGTTCTACTATTCTGAAGTCCAACACACTTACCTCTTCTGAATATTGTCTTCAATTATTCGAACGATATAAAGACGTGAATCCTGTCCAAGAGAATTCAAACATAAGTACTTAATTTTGTATACAATTGTATATGTGGCGGTTTTGACTAAAAGATCTGCTATAAAGAAATTACTGACATACGTTGGTACAATCAGTAGTCGGTACAAAGATTATGCTACTTTTTGAGTCATTACTATCGGTGATAGAAATGACTTGTACAGCAAAACAGCAAACAATTCCACTCATGGAGTTATCTAAACCGACCGGATGTCAAGAAAAGGATGACCCGATAGAAAATGACGTTTATGATGAAGAAGCTAGGAAATATAGACAGTATCTAGCACACCAAGAAGCACTACGTGAACTCGAAAAGAGAAAAACACGTGCTCTAGCATCAAATTACGGAATATCGTTTATCAGGTAGAGCAAGGAGGCGCACAACCACTGACATTATACCATCTATGCAAATTTCTTGATTGACCGCGCCTCATTTTTTTGACTAGACTTGAGAACACTCTAATTATACGTTCAAACAAGAGTCATTGATTCTTTTCGATCTTGAGGAACTTGTCTGAATAACTGAATATGAGGGATGAGCGCGGTGATTATCTTGTTTTCTGCCTTTTTCAAATGTTCCAAAAAAGTTGTCCTCGATATCTTTTCCTTAGATGCAATAGTTTGAAGATCCGACCCTCTGGGAAACCGGAAATATCCTTGCGCATATGCTGTCAAGAGAGCATTTACTTGTTTATCTGTCAATCCAGAGAACAAAGCATCAGTGGTTAGTGTTAGAGAACTTGCTATGTACCCATCAAAGGGTTTCTTTCTAATAATCTCAACCTCAAATCCATCTTCTCTCAGTTTTGTAAGGAGTTTCTTGACTTTCTCATGCCTAAAAGCAATCAAACGGAGGTGTTCCCAACCCCCTTCATATGCAATTGGTGGAATTAGCAGAAGAGTTGGATCTTTAAGATAGTTTTGAACGGTGCCTGGTCCTCCGCATGCACACATCCTCGTGATGACATGAGTATTTCCTCCATTGTGTATCTCATCGATTATTTCCACAGCCTTTGACATGTCGCTTCTAATTTGATCATAATCTTCCTGTTTCTGCATGATTAGTTCCATGATGTCATGTTTATTATTACACCACTGAAAGATCTTGACAGAATGATTATCTTCCGTAATTTCGCTGAGGGGATTATCATACTTAGCTCTGAACACAACTTCGAATAATGACATACTTTGTTCTATAGTAGTAGATATTTATGAACTCTACCGACATGTGTCGGTAGACTAATGAATTCTACAGTCCGACTAGCCATTTACTATCTGCAATGAAATTTCATCCAAACTGCGCTCTTTGATAATGGTTATAGGCAAATGTGTTGTTGATTATTATGGAATAGTCGGGGCACCAGCCAATTGAGAATGCATTTCTGGACACCCGAAGAAGAATTCTGTTTATTATGGAGGTTCAGTTAAAATGATAGAAGATAAGTTCAGAGACCTGCATCTTTCCAATTCAGCGAGAATTATTGAAAAACCTCCTGGCCCTCGATCGAGAGAGATGCTGCAAAAACAAGATCATACAGAAAGTGCAGCAGTTTCATATCCGAAAGCAATCCCTGTAGCTTTTGCAGAGGGAAAAGGTGCTACTCTAAAAGATGTTGACGGAAATATCTACATTGATTTCTTTGCGGGTGCTGGCGTCTTAAATGTTGGACATTGTAATCCTGAAGTTGTCGAGGCTGCGAAGGAGCAGATGGGGAAACTTACTCATACACTCGATTTTCCGACACCCATTAGAATGGAAATTGTTGATGAACTGCTTTCTGTTCTCCCAACAAAATTGAGGAATATCGCCAAACTTCTCTTTGTTGCTCCAACAGGCTCAGATGCAGTCGAGTCTGCGATGAAGCTAGCGAAGTTCAATACAGGTCGTATTGGTATGATTTCTTTTGAAGGTGCATACCATGGGATGACTGCTGGAGCAATAACCTTGACAGCAAATAAAGCGCTAAAGCAAAGTTTGATGCCAATGATTCCAGAGGTACATTTTCTACCCTACGCGTATTGTTACCGTTGTCCTTTTGGAAGAGAATATTCAGAATGTGGTCTTGAATGTGCTAGATACATCGAGCATGTCTTGGAGGACCCCAAGTCCGGAGTTATTGATCCTGCAGCTATTATTATAGAAGCGGTTCAAGGAGAAGGTGGGTCACTTCCAGCACCTAACGAGTTCCTTAAAGAAGTCAAGAGAATCTCACGTGAGTATTATGTTCCTCTCATAGTGGATGAAATACAAGCAGGTATGGGTAGAACTGGGAAGATGTGGGCTTTCCAGCACTCAGGTATCATCCCTGACATTATGACGATCTCAAAGGGAATTGGAGGAGGACTCCCTCTGTCAGTTTTAGTTTTTGATGAGGAGCTAGACACTTGGGAAAAAGGAGCTCATGTAGGAACCTTCAGAGGTAATGTGGTTGCACTAGCAGCTGGAGTTGCAACTTTGAGATTCATCAAGAAACATAAACTGTGGAATCATGCTGCTCGTCTGAGTGAGGACGTATTCCTTCCACGACTTAGGGAATTACAAGAGGAAAGTAGATTCATCGGCGACACTCGTGGAAAGGGACTGATGTTAGGAATTGAATTCGTAGAGGACAAGAAGACCAAGAGACCATGGACGGAATTTGCAAAAGAGATACGGAAAGCATGCTACCAAAGAGGGCTCATAGTAGAGATTGGAGGACATTTCTCCAATGTCGTTCGATTTATGCCTCCACTGGTACTAACAAAGGAACTAGCAGAAGCAGGACTGGATATATTCACAGAGGCCCTAAGAGAAGTCGAAGAAGCCAATAGAGATACTGAATTTCCTACAATGGCATCGCACTAAGCTGCTTTGTGCTCATTTCTGAGCACCTTCCCAGAGAAGACATCCAACTGCTTTGTGTCATCCACTACAATCTCTCCATTGACAATTACTTGGTGTATTCCTACTGGGAACTGGTGAGGATTGAGGAAGGTGGCTTTGTCTCGGATTCTTTTCGGATCAAATACAACTATATCTGCCCAAAATCCCTCTCGTATCAAACCTCGATCTCTAAGGCCAAGTGTTTCTGCGGGAAACCCAGTCATTTTCCAGACAGCTTCTTCCAAGGTTAGCAAGCCCTCTTCCCTAACGTACTTGCCTAGGATTCTTGGATATGTCCCATAGGATCGAGGATGAGGTTTGATGTGACCAAAAACTCCTGTTGGAGAAAGTCCCCATCCATCCGTTGCTATCATAGTGTGTTTGTCTTTCATTATACGTCGAATATCCTCTTCACCCATGCTCTCGATAGTCATAGAAACTTCCCCTGCTTCATCAAGCAGAAGTTGGAAGAGTAGCATGAAGTTGTCTGAGTATTCGTATTCATTTGTTATTTGTAGTAGGCTCTTCCCTTGAATAGTTCTCCACTTGTCAGTCTTTACTGATGCTATGTAGATACCATCCCATCCAACTTCCTTGATTATGTTCTCCCATCCATCAATTCCACCATCGACGTCTCTCTTGATTTGTATTCGAGAGTCAGGCGATTTTAGATGATTAAGAATACTCTCCATTCCCCCTTCATGAACCCATGGAGGCAACAATGATATTAGCGATGTCATTCCGCGGTTATAGGGATACTGATCACATGTAATATGAACGCCGCGACTGTTGGCATCTGCAATAAGCTTGAGCGTGTGTTTGCTTGTTCCCCAATAAGGTCTTCCAGCTATCTTGTGGTGCGAAATCAGTCCTCCTCTACAACCAGACTCTTCCACAATGCGAATTAGCTCCTTAACAGCTTGAACTACTGATACTCCCTCCCCTCTGATATGAGAGGCGTACAGTCCGTTATATTTCGCTACAGTCTTTACCAACTCTATAATTTCATTAGTTGATGCATATACTTGCGGAGCATAAAACAGTCCCGTACTTAGTCCAAAGGCTCCAGCTTCCATTGCCTCCGCAACACAGGTCTTCATACTAGCAAGTTCCTTCTTCGTAGGTTCTCGGTTCTCAACTGATGGACCTGCCGCGATTCTGACAGTCCCAAAACCGACAAGCGGGACCATATTGATTGGTGTTCTTGTCTTTTCCAATGTTTCGAGGTACTCTCTAAAACTATGCCAAGTGATATCTAATCTTTGACTTGGAGGCGAAAAGATATCAAACTCACTCTGAATAAGATCAAGAGTGTCTTCGTTAATAGGAGCGAGAGACGATCCACAATTACCAATAACAGATGTAGTGACGCCTTGTTGTATCATTGACTCGAGTTTATTATCGAATGGTATACTCATATCGGAATGACTGTGAATGTCAATGAAGCCCGGACAAACAACTAGTCCCTCTGCATCAATCACAGCCTTGGCATCAGAGGTACCATTTGACCCGATATCAGAGATACGACCATCACTCACTCCAACATCAGCTTTGAAGGATTTTCGTCCTGAGCCGTCCACTATGGTTCCATTACGAATTAGGAGATTAAGCTCATTTGTCATCAACCATCTCTCCAATGAGCAGACTAAATTCACTTTTGCGACAGTATAGGGTTGCTGCAATACTTCTGCAATTACTTTGATTGCTTAAATCACTATAAAGTTCTATAAATCGCATCAAAAGCCTGTTTCTGATTCCAAGCTATCATCTAATGCTCTTAAACATTCTTGATGGGTCGTTTTTGATAAGTTGAAAAAGATGATGAATCTCAAGGATATCTGAATCTTGGAATAGAACATGTTTGAATATTGGTTTTGACGATAGCTCTGAAATTAATCCACATTGGAGACTATTTATGGTCATAATGAATCACCAAGTAGAATCTTCAAACCCTTGACTTTCTTGAACTCTAAAACGTGAACCTCGATGCCCCAACTCATAACACAGAATAAATTCGTACTCAGCGCTTTTGTTATTACAATAGTCTTAGCAGGACTCACTCTTGGAAATCTGCCTGCCCCTCCTGTACCAATGGGTATTCAGACAATTAATGGAAACACATTCAACTTTGCTGACTACCCTGCTCTTACTCATGAACAGATAGCGATAATCAATTACTTCAACCGTCTTGTAACAGGACAAGCAGTCAACTCATGGACTGGCTGGAATGCTGAGAATTACATGTGGGCTATTCAATATGTCAGTGCGTTTCTCGCATACACATTTGCTGCTTTCAGTGAAACAATATCAGGTTACAGAACAGAACTCTATGAGAACTTTGCATACTCACAGATTCTAAGAATGAACACTACAATAGAGGAATACGGAAACGAGTCTATGGAGTATTATGAGTGGGAGTCTATTCCTGGATTTACAAGCTACTACTATCCTAACACCACACATCCGGATGCTGACGATGTATACACAGGAGGCTTTAGAGGTCCTGCTAACATTATGTGGACAGGACATTATGCTCTTATGTTGGCGCTCTATGAGAGAAATTTCAATACGGGAGCAGTTATAGATGAGCTAGGCTGGTATATCGACGACTGGAAGTCATCTGTCACAACTAATGGTTTTGGAACCCCACAATCTGGAGGTATTTGGGGCACTGGTCTCATCCCATGCGAGCCTTACATCGTATTTACCCAATGTAACAGTATACCCATTTACACGACTGAGCTCTACGATAACTTGTATGGTACAAGTTACATGGAAAGCGGAATGTGGGATTACGGACTTGCCTTCATTGAAGAGAATATTACAGATGATTACGGTCTCTATACTAATGGTTACTTTGTGCAGGAACCTATTGGCTGGGGACCGAATGCAGAACTTTTGCCTCAAGAAATTCCCGGACAAGCAGTTGATCACTTAGTGGGAGGACCAAGTCTCAATTCTTATGGAACCGCATGGACACTGACTTTTCTGGAGTACACAGTTCCTCACACTACCATTTCTAAATATCCCGTATTCATTGATGCCTATAGCATGGACCTATCTGGTGACATGATATACATGCTCGGGTCATACAACAATCCGACATCTTTCGGTGATGTCTTTGGAATACTTGGCACACTCTTCACAATGACGCTAGCAAACCAGAGAGGCGACTTTGGTACAAGAGACCGTCTTCTCAATCTACTAAGAGGTATGGTAAATTATGCGTGGTCAATTGATGGACGAGAGATGTACTACGATGCATCCTCATTAGACCCATTCCTTTCAGGTGTTCTCTCTGGCTTCTCAGTCTGGTCAACCTTGCCAGTTACTGTACGTGATTTAGCTGACGCGCGGCCAACAGAGTTCTGGGATTACCCATTCATCAGCGCAGCTGATGATGACAGCATTTGGGTGTACCAGGCTCAATGGGACTCTGTCAAATCTGGTTTTATTCTGAACATCAGAGTTGATGCAACAGCAGATTTGACATTCAGTAACTTCCAAGATGTTCCAACAGCATTCTCTGGAGGTGTACCAATTGGAGAACTTTCAACAGACTCAGGTGGTGATTACATCCTGACATTGCAGCCAGGAATCTACCAATTAGTAATCATGGAGGGGGTTTAGGCAATGAAAGAGAAGCTCCGGGCACAAAATTGGATGACCGCACTTATGACTATAATTCTTGGACTAGCTGGTGCTGGTATCTTTGTCCTGATCAATTCCATCCCCATGCCCTATACCATGGTATCCTTATTCAAATTCGGTCTTTCTCCAGCACTAGCCATAATTGCTGTTGTTGGAGGAATTCGTGGACCAATTGCAGGATTCCTTACAGGTTACATCGGGATGATTACCTACGATTTGTGGTTGTATAATACAGTAGTAATCCTAACACTTCCAGCCTTTGCCTATGGAGTTCTAGGACTAGTAACTGGAATGGCATCCTATAACTTCTCCAATGGTAGGTCGTTAGGAAAACTGTCGATACTATCAGCTATTGGTCTTGTGTTTACAGCATTGTTATTGGTTACAATTGGTCTGCTCGTAGAACACACCTCAGTTTTAGCTGGACTTGGTTTTGTCCTACTCCCACTACTAACAACCGGTTTACCCTCAGTCATTCTAATGACACCTGTCCTAGCTAGAATCTGGATTGTTCTCAGTCAGAATATCCAATTGCCTTGGTTACCCACAAGTTGACTGGTGACTATTTGCCACAATTGCCTAAGATAATCTTCTGAGCAAGTTTATAGGCTGCGTTTGATATGCCGCTTAAGAATCATCAATAATAGGAGGAACGAATCACTTGGTGTTTAACCCCCTCGGTCCAAGTCTTGATTGGGCTTGGGATTTTGTGGCAATGATAATCTCAATCATTGCTGTAATGCTCGTGGTGATGATTAATGGCGCTATTCAGAAGAGTGGAAAACTCTCATCTGATGTGACAAGAAAGATTGTGCATATTTTTGCAGCCCCAGTCTTTCTATTGACATGGTATTTCTATTCTGGAGGACTCTTCAGTCGCTACATAGCAATGGTCGTGCCTGTTCTTTTCGTGCTGCTCTTTGTGGGGATAGGTAGTGGGAAGGTGAAGAATGAGGCCTTTGTTGCTTCTATGTCACGTTCTGGTGATCCCAGAGAGCTGTTGAAAGGAACCCTCTACTATGCCATAATGATAGTCCTAGTTACTCTACTCTGGTTCTATATCCCTGCAAATCCAACAGCTTTTGTCATACTTGGTTGCCTAGCTGGCGGTGATGGTCTAGCAGATGTGATAGGAAGAAAGTACGGGGGTCAACGCAAATTTGGAATAGCTGGTGCTGAGAAGACTGTTGCAGGCTCCATTGGGATGTTCATTGGATCATTCTTGTTTAGCTATATTCTAATTGCCATCTTCTCCCTAGAATTGGCTGCTTTCGATCTAGTCGCTCTTTTCCTACCTATTCTAGTCATCAGTCTAGTCGCCACAATTGTGGAAGCTATCTCTCCGCCTAATCTGGACAACTGGACTGTTCCGATCGCTGTAATTGTGATGGTGGTTCTATTCATCTATCTGGTTCCTGTTTGGTGGCCATTCCCACTATTCACCATCTAGCAATTGGTAGGCGATAGCACAATGGAGAAGGCGCTCACAGTTATCAAGCTGGGCGGTTCACTACTAACTGACAAGTCGAAACCATATGAAGCAAGAGAGTCTATTGTGAGGTCCGCTGCACGAGAGATCAAATCTTGTATGGATGAAGGGCTCATAGAGTCTCTTGTGATTGTTCATGGAGTTGGTTCTTTTGGACACCCCCCAGTTCTTGAATACAAGCTCCATAAAGGATACACGGGACCTGAGCAGTTCATCCCTCTCTCCAAGACACAGCGTGTGGTCAATGAGTTCAGACATATGCTAACCAAAGAATTTCAAGAAGCGGGTATCCCTGTGAACCTTCTTCACCCCTCATCAATGGTTGTCGCAGATAAGATGCGGATTGTCAAGACTTTTTTTGAACCCATTGAGGGCTGGGTTTCTTTAGGCATGGTGCCCCTACTTGGAGGGGATCTTCTCTATGATGCTGCCATGGGATTCAGCGTTGGTAGCGGTGACTTACTTGCTGTTGAACTTGCACGTCAACTAGAAGCCAAACGACTAATCTACGCAATGGATGTTTCTGGACTCTATGATGATAATCCACAGACAAATGCTGACGCAAAATTAATGGAACGATTAACACTCACTCAACTCAACAACATCCTGATGGCGATGGAACAAAAAGGAACAGGAGACGCAAGTGGTGCAATGAAGGGGAAGTTATACTCAATCAATACAGCAAGTGATCTCATAGCAGATGGCTTGGATGTTGCATTAGTTTCCATGATGAATGAAGGCAATCTTTCAGCGCTTCTGAGAGGAAAGGAGGTTCGCTGCACTAGAATAATCCATGAATAACATGAGTGTGGGACTCTAAAACTCCCATCACCTCATCTTTGCTTTTCTTTAATCAACTCTTGATAGACTTGAATTAGTCCATCATAGTGTAAATTGATATCATATTTTGTTTCAACTGTTTTTCTTGCATTTCTGCCAATCTTTGCTCTAAGTTCTTCACTATACAACAAAGAACGAATTGCATTTACAAGTTCCTCCACATTCTCTGGGGGTATAGTCACCCCATCCACACTGTTTGTGATAATTTCACTTGGTCCAAAGACATCAGTTGTTACAACAGGAATCCCACAAGCCATCGCTTCCAATATTGATAGTCCGAAAGGCTCCTCTCTTGAAGGATAGATGAATACTCGACTCTGATTGATGAGATGTGGTACCTGTTCTGTGCTTACTACACCCAAATAATCTACCATATCGGATACTCTTTTTTTGTCAAAATCAGCTAATAGTTGGTTCTTTAGAGATCCTTCACCGGTCATCAAAAACCTCAAAGATGGGACGTCTGATTTCAGGAGTGAGAGCATCTCTGGAAACAGGTCAACTGCTTTCATCGACTCTAGTCTACCAAGAAAGGCGATATCCCATCGTTTTGAAACATTGGGTTGCGGGTAGAAGACAGATAGGTCTATACCGAGATACAAAACATGAACAGGAACACTGCGCGCTCTTTCAGCCAAATAAGTCTTCAACACATCTGCAACGTTCTTACTTACTGCGAGAATAAGGTCAAACGGACATGCATCAACAAACGCATCATAATCTGTTGTTCGTTCACCACCCGGTAAAATCAGTGGTTTTGGTCTTCCATGAATTGTGGCTAACATTGGTAGATCTTTGAATCCACCCTGCTCGCGAAGTTTCTCAAGAACTCGATTAAACACTACATAGGGACTATGCGCATGAATCAAATCTGGTTTTACTGTGTGAATAAGTTGTGATAACTGCTGCTCTAAAGCTTCAACATTCAAAGTTAGGTCATCTGGATGAAACATATCATCAACTAGTTCTTCTCGCTCTACCTCCGGCATGGAGAAAAATTCCCACTTTCTAACCTCAAGGAGATTTCCCTCTAGATAGTAGACTCGATAATGTTCGCTGTCGATGAATTCTGCTGAATCTCGTTTTGCGGCCTGAGTTACTACTACAGACTCATGTCCCCTGTCTGATAACTGCTGAGAGAGATAATGTAGATATGACTCATAACCCCCAAGACCGGCAGGGTTAAGGCTATCACACAGATGGAGAATCTTCATCAGTACTACTCCGAAAGAATCACGAAATCTATGTGTGGACAAACTAATCTATGTAGCTGTTACCACAAATGAATGATTGCGTCTGGTGTTGATGAATTGAACGATCCTGCATGTATCAATCTACCTTCCAATGTGAGGGATCGTGATATCTATCATGATTTTGAAGGTCGTGTCTTTGTGGTACTGGGATATATTCAGCCATCTGACCGGATACTCTCATTTCTCAAGTATATTCCCGATTCATCAGGTGAATGGCAATCAGGTGATATCAAATACAAGAGAACATTCTGGGGCAGTGTAAGCTCCACTGTTGATGGCATGAGCATTCTACCCTCTGAATACATAGTTGAAGATCTTCACTTTGGCACTGATCTATTAGAACCTCCAAGAGATGTTGTTGCAAAATATTTCAGTCCCGAACTAAGACTCAAAGAAATCATGGATGTTGGTTCTGCTGACCCGCTTGAGGAACTAGCAAAACGTGGAGCAAACACGCTTCATGATACTCTAGGCATATCATACAGTCAAATCGGAGTTGCAGGAAGTGTTCTGTGGAAAGGACACAATCTAGAACGATCGGATATCAATATGAACATCTATGGGTTTGATGCGTCCTGGACTTTGCACAATAATTACAACTCACTCATAGATGAGAAAGAAGATGCACGTCTACGCGACCTTGCAGACTGGAAACATGCTATAGCAAGAGTTCATGAAAGGGTTCCAATCATGAAATCTAGGGACTTACAGAACCTGTTCTCTCGCAGACAGGCACTATGTCTGAATGATGTTTGCATTGGGATTACGCCTGTTCTCCTACCAAACGAAACTCCAATACACCATGGTAGCGAGTCATACACAGCATTAACTCCCACGCCCATAACAATCACAATGGAGATTGAAAACTCTGAATATGGTATCTTCCATCCAGCAATCTATGAAGGGCAATCATCGCCGCTTGATGTTATTGATGGAAACTCTGTGAGTCGAATCATGGTGTATGATGGCGCTTTCGGAGGTCTTCTCAGAACTGGTGATCATGTCGAAGTTACAGGAACTCTCCAAAAGGCAGTTCCAAAGAGTGGGGCCTCGTTTTTCTATCAGATTATGGTGGGTACAAAATCAGGAGCTGGTAAGGAGTACATCCGATTACTTGTTTAAACAAGCATCACAAGTGTCTTAGGTCTGAAAGTACCTTCTCAAAATGATGACATCAAAGAGACCATTCCTGAAGGTTGCAGCTACTGATGGAGAGCGAACTAGGAAGGCTCTGTTAGAACATGATTTACTTGACATAGATTACAAGATACTTTCACAGGATGGTTCTCTACTCATACCTCTTTCTCATGAAGTCAAGAATGAATCTATTAACTCAATCCTTAGCCCTATCATTTTTGAAACTGGGGAAATGGAATTTCCCCTCATCTCTGAAGGTCCCAAGAGCCTAACGGAGGCTCTTGAGAAACATCTCAGTCCTGCAGAACTCGATCTTGTCCCTCGAGCATATGATCTGATTGGGGATATAGCTGTTTTGGAAATACCCGAAGAACTATCGAGTCATAGTGAAACAATTGGTCAGGCATTCCATAACCTTCACAGGAATTTCTCTACTGTTCTGGCCAAAAAAGGGGCAATTTCAGGAACCACAAGAGTCAGAGAGTATCAGTATCTTGCTGGTGATAAAAAGACAGATACGATTCATACTGAATATGGTTGTCGTCTTGCAGTTGATGTATCAAAAGCTTACTTCAGTCCAAGATTACTAGAAGAACACAACAGAATAGCTCAGCTCACAAAGGACAATGAGCTTGTCGTGGATATGTTCTGTGGTGTTGGTCCCTTTCCAATCCACATAGCAAAACAGAGGAGAGCTCACGTTATTGCCATAGACATCAATCCTGATGCCATCTCCCTTCTAAACAAGAGTATAGGGTTGAATAAACTAGTTGGAACGATTGAGCCAATTGTTGGAGATGCCAAAAACTTCACCCAGAAAGAGATTGCTGATCGAATAATAATGAACCACCCGTCAGGAGCGTTTGACTTCGTTTCTGATGCTTGTCGTATCTTGAAACCACAGGGAACATTACACTACTATGATTTCCTTGGTGGAGAAAATCCCGAAGACAGAATTACGGATAGGCTCACTCAGCTTGTCAAAGATGCTGGTCATTCTGTTGTCAACGTGAATTTTGTGAGGAAAGTACGGGACAGCGCGCCATATGAGTATCAAATGGTCATTGATGCGATTATTGCTTGATATAGATTAATTCGCACTTGATAACGACACCACTCACTTTCAACCTATCAACAAAATCACGATCAAGGTCCGAAGCAGCTTTGTTTGCATTAACCATTAGCGTACGTCCACACTCGAAGGTACTTGTCCTAGCAACCATGCTTGTTGTGTCAACATAGGTCAGTCCAGAACTTCCAGTTCCAATAATCTCCTCTGTTTGTTCATCAGTACTCATTTTGAGAACTATCTTTGTACTGGACAATGACGCAAGTTTCTTAATCACAGAGCTGAGTTCATTTAGAGTAATTTCTGAGCAAACTCCAACGATACATGTTCCCTGCTTCGAAAGCTGCTTCTCTGATGTCAGTTCAACAGTTGTCTTATGCTCACCAATTATATTCTCATGTCCGTATGCTTTGAACCGCACCCGCTGCATGATTATTATATTGCGGCCAAGCCTTTTATGAATGCATACCATCTCTATCTGTGATTCACATGTCTGAAGACCGTTTCAAGAAAACCATCGATGACTTAGTTCGACGTTTGCGAAACAATGGATACATCCAGACCGATGAGATGGAACGTGCCTTTAGAACTGTACCAAGAGAAGAGTTTGTTCGCCCTGATACTCGGAATCATGCTTATCGCGACTCCCCACTCCCAATTGGACTAGGTCAAACAATCTCCGCTCCACATATGTGCGTGATAATGTGCGAAGCTCTTAGACTGAAACCTGGTTTAAAGATTCTTGAAGTAGGGGCGGGTTCCGGGTATCACGCTGCCTTATGTGCAGAGATGGTCGCCCCCAGAACTACTGAAACCCCCGGTCACGTCTATACCACAGAGATTGTTAGT
The DNA here is from genome assembly GCA_002825515.1 of Candidatus Thorarchaeota archaeon MP11T_1. The sequence continues at coordinate 24,780 of PJET01000004.1, forward strand.
GGTCTAATTGATTTTGCGAGAGAAAACCTTGAACGTAGCGGATATGATGATCGGGTTACCCTAATTCATGCAGATGGCGGGATTGGATTACCTGAATATGCTCCATTTGATAGAATACTTGTTGCTGCAGCAGCACCGTCTGTCCCAGAGCCATTAATTGACCAACTTGATCTTAATGGCATCATGTTAATTCCTGTGGGTGGAAGGGGTTTTTTCCAAGAGCTCATGATGATTGAGAAAAATGAAGCAGGAGAGGTCTCTCAGAAACGCTGGGGTGGTGTCGCGTTTGTTCCGCTCACTGGCAAGTATGGACATTAGGTCAAGTGATCAAGTGCAATGGGATTACTGTCAGAGTGACTTTATCATCATCAACAAGCCCAAGAGCATCCCTAATGTTAATTGGAGCCACGACCTCTAGAATCTCTTCACTGTGATGAGTACGCTGAGCAATAACTACAGCAGCCTCTATTTTCCTATTCACCTTTACGCGGTAGCATATCACATCACCAAATGTACGACCTTTATGTGTAAAGCCACTAACCACTAAAGGTGGAGTGTTTTTCATTCTTCCAATTGCCTTGCGTGAATCATCATCTGCTATTTTCACATTTAGAGTCCCAAGATGAGGTTTGAACCCTAGAGCGGCCTTTAGTTTTGATGAATAGACGTCAACATAATATGCTCCCTCACCCAAACCTGTGACAACTGAGCCCTCTATAACGATTTCATCCTCTGGTGGTGCAAATGCAATCTCCAAATTGGATAAGACATACAATAGCTCATCACGTCCCTTATTGGTAATTTGAAGGAGCATTCCTTCAGCAGTATGTATTCTGCTCAAGTAGCCCTGTTCAACACATTGTGTAATTCTTCTCGATGCAGTCTGTTGGCTAACATTCAGAATTTCTCCCAGCTCTCCTGTTGTGATTGTTGTCTTACCATGAATTGCTCCCTTGTTAGCAAGAGAATACAATGTAAACCATATATCCGGGATAATCATCATAATCAGTCCTTCAAGCGCGCTCCAACATTATCCAGTTTCTTCATTAGCTTACTTTGCCCCAGAGCTCTTGTGAGGTCTCCGCGAGTTCGCTCAACCAGAGACCGACCTATATCACATTTTCTTCTCAAATCGGGAACCAACGCATTTGGATAATCGAATGTATGTAGCTCTTCAAGAATTTCTTCCATGAAGCCAAGGAATGTTTCGGCTTTTTCCAACTTATCATTACGTAAAAGATCCAGTATAGCTCTTCTGAGCTCGCCTACAGTATCTGCAAGGCCATTTAGGTATGCTCTTGATGGGATTCCATATTCATCAGGAGGTGTGAATGAATCAGATTCTAAGAGGGAGAGTAGATTGATAGCTTCCGTCAATTCTTGGTAGGCAATATCAAGTCCCTTTGACTTCAGCATGAAATCACTCTTTGCCAATCCTTGCGAAGCCTCAATAATCAACTGATTGGCCTCCTTGACCAAGATCTTTGCCTCGCTGAATTCCCCTCTATGCGTCATCTTGATTGCCTCACTACACTTCCGAATTGCTTTTCTTCCAAGGGGCAATGTCTTTTCTCGAACCGAATCGTCCTCATCAATCTCGTTTCGTAGTGGTGTGAGGATATCTGCTAGTTTCATCTTATTCACCCTCGCTTCAGTCATAGCTTCTTAATTTGTTTACTGCGTGAAAGCAGTACAACCCGACTCTCAACCTGTTCACCTGAAAGATAGTATCCAGTTAAAGTTGCAAGCTTCTCTGAAAATGCATAAATCTCTCTATGAGTTGGCACATTAGTTTGGTCTAGACGATCTCTTGAAGATCCTAGGAACATATACCCCTTCACCTCAATGAAATCAGGTTCACCAATTTCTATGAGTTTAGAATATTCTCGCACATCGTGCATGTTTCGATTTGCCACCATTGTCAATCTATTGACAGTTCTGGTGTCAAGAGATTGCATAGTTTCTTGTGACTGCAGAATCCGATTCCAACCATCTCGTAGGCCCGGTTTGCAGAGTGTTTTGTAAGTACTTTCATCTGCTGCTGCCAGTGTTACGTACAGTTGCGTGGGTAAAGACATTGTTGACAACACATCAGGTTGCGTGCCGTTCGTCACAAGAAATGATGTCATCCCTCTTTGGTGAATCTCATCGATAAGGTCACTTAGCAGAGGATGAAGTGTTGGTTCTCCTGCCAATGAGATTGCTACATGTTTTGGATCTCTCGCTTCCTTGTACTTCCTCTCTGAAACCATTGCACCTGCTTCGGGATTATATCCTCCAAGAGACCTCAGGTTTGCCATAAGCACAGCATCCATGAGCTCGTTAACTGGCATCACATCTGTATTAGACATATCCGTTTGATTCCAGCTCACTCCAATATCCGAAGGAGTGACTCGCCAACAGAATTCACAGCTCTGAGTGCACTTGTCTACAACAGGCGTCATTTGAAGACATCTGTGCGACTGGATTCCATAGAATCGTTGTTTGTAGCAGGAAGTGTCATGAAGAAGCGCCTTCTTCTGCCACTGACAAGCTTTGTAAGCGCCTCTATTACCAAGTATATGGTATCCCTGTTTCTCGAGCTTATCACTCAACTCAATTGGCATGTTAGAGTTCAAACTTTATCGATGGCAAGTCTATTGTGTATCTTATCAGGGTTTGGCAATGTCCATTCTTGATTAAGACCTGCGTGAAGAAAGGTCTTCACCAAGACTCTCTTGCGCACTCCAAGACCCTGTCAGTATCTTTTTCCTCGATAATTCTCCAAGGAGTCTTCTGCTTTCTGAGTCAAGTCTGCCTGGAGATTCATTCTCGAAGGCACTACCAGGCAGTGGCATGAAGACATGTCCATGAGTTTTAGCTCCCATCTCAGCTAAAGAGTAACAGAGATCAATGCTGTCATGCAACTCTTTCTTAGTTTCACCTGGTAGTCCAAATATCATGTCCACATGTGGGATAAAACCACACTCTAGAGCAGTGTTTATTGCAGCCAATCCTTCCTCAACTGTGTGGTGGCGATTGACTAGTTTGAGAACCCGGTTGCTACTCGATTGTAGACCAATTTGGAGTGTTTCGTTTGCCACATATTCCCTCATCATTTCAAGAATCTGTTTATTAACAAACTCTGGTCTGACCTCTGAAGGGAAAGACCCGAAGAAGACCTCTTTCAGTCCCTCGATTCTGGTAACTGCTCCAAGAAGTCTTTCAAGTTTATCTGGCTCTACAGTACGACCTCTACCACCATATGAAAGAGCATTTGGTGAAAGAAACCATGTTCGATTGAATCCACTTTTTTCAACAGCTCTTGTCACCCAGTGAACTATTTTGTCAATAGATCGGTTTCGTACTCTTCCCCCTGTAAGAAATGGAGTGCAGCAGAATTTGCAGGAGTATGGACAGCCGCGTGTGACTTCAATCGGTCCCATAATATTCATCCCTAGAGCAAAAGGAGGGTAGGCATCAAGATCAACAGGCTCAAGGTTTCTTGGCTTTGGACAATCCTCTGTTACTTTTCCAACTACCCCTGAGATATCAGCAGGATCTGCATCATTCATAAGATGCCACAATAACTCAGGGAATGTCTTTTCGCCTTCCCCTACAACTACATAATCAAAACCAATCTCAAGAAGCTCTAATGGTCGTGCACTAGCGTGTGGACCTCCACCAACAATGATGACAGAGTTGCCAAACTTACTTCTTGCATCTTTAATCTCTTTGTAAATTCGCTTCGTCTGTGTGCTCATGACTGAATGAGCAATTATTGTAGAACCCTTGGCAACACTCGTCCGTATTTTGTTGGTGGTTATCCTTGCAGGTGCTTCTATAGTAAGTTCACAGAGTCGATGGTCTGTTTCAATTGCTCCCATCAGAGCTGCTAGACTGTATCTCGATGAAGAATGAGCACTGAAGAGAAGGGTATGTGAATCCACCTGTTGCACGCGCTTTAGTTGACAACTCGCTCAGCAATACCTCTATCGGTCACACTCATGACACGGATTTCTCCGCCTGACTGAGCATCTCTTGCTATACCAGCTTTGACTGCATTGATTGCCATTTCTTCAGCCTCTTTCAAAGTTAAAGTTGGCTTGTATCCATCTTCAAGCACACCGTATGCCGGTGCTACTCCAGACCCCGTTGCTGTAAAATCGTCTGGAATTAGAGACCCTCCCATATCCAGTGTGAAAAGCTGAGGTCCATCGGCATCAACTCCAACCACAACAGTCTGGACATATAGTGGTGCCATGCGTCGTGCGTAGAGAGTATTAGCCAACATCTTTGAGAGCGCCTTTACTGTGATTTCCTTTTTCTGATTCAATTCATACAGTTTGATCTGTGCCTTTAGTCTATTTACCAGCATCTGATAGTCTGAGGTGAGACCTGCAGACGCAAGAACTATGGTATCTGTAAGTTTGAATGCTTTGACACCTTTATCGGTCAAAACAAACGTACCCCAAGTGATTAGCGAATCAGTGGCTACTACTACGCCATCACTGCACTTTATTCCGACAACAGTTGCACCAGTTGGAAGTGACATTATCAATAGGCCTCCGAAAGGGGAGCTAGTCTGTGTTGGTCACGTCCGCTCGTTTTAAAACGTTTGTGACCTGTCCTATCTTGCCCCTATGGAGCTTGATTACGTTGAGACGACTCAATCCCTTTGCAAACATCCCAACTATAATGACGGCAGAGGAGATTATCGAGTTTGCTCATAATAGATCTACCAAGATTAGCATGAAAAGCTCGCTTAGAATGAAAAAGATTGAACGAAGCCGCATTAGAGAAGTTGCAAGACTCCAAGAGTTCACAAAACAGGTCAAAACAAAGCTCTCTGAAGCCGTGGAGCAATTTCCTTCAGTGGAAAGACTTCATCCCTTCTATGTAGAATTGTCTGAAATCTTGGTAGGCAATGATAAACTGAAACAATCCCTTGGAGCTGTCTATAACTGCATTCCTCCAATTGATGATATCACGGACAAACACCTTCAAGCTATCAAACTGGCAGATGATTTTCGCCAGATGAAAAAATCAAGAAGTGCTGCCAAAGGGCGAATCTCCTCTATAGTCCGAGCGACAGCAGAAAATTTGGACTTCATAATTAACGCGAAAAACACACTTTCCAAACTTCCAGGAATCGCACCCAACTCCCCCACCATAGTCTGTGCAGGATTTCCTAACGTAGGAAAATCAACTCTTGTCAAGGCGGTTTCTACAGCAGAGCCAGAAATTGCATACTACCCCTTCACCACAAAAAGCGTAATCATCGGACACTTAAGAGTTGACAATCATAGTGTGCAGATTGTGGACACCCCTGGAATCCTTGACAGACCAATGGCGAAGCGAAATGAGATTGAACGCGAGGCAATTGCGGCATTGAAGTACCTCGCAAATGTCATAATCTTCATGATAGATCCCTCTGAGGCATGCGGATGGACATTTGACCAACAACTGAATCTATTGAATGAAGTCCAGAAGATGTTTCCAATAAACCCCATTCTGATAGTCCTGAACAAGATCGATATTACTCCCGTTGAGAAGCTTGAAGAGGTCAGAAAGAAACTGCCAAAGTGTCATGAAATCATAGCATCAGAGGGTATTGGAGTTGAGAAACTGATTAGAAACGCAGTTGAAGAGGTCGATTTGACTTCACTCCAAGAGTCTATCGACGATTATCTTGCATCTTTATCAGAGTGATAGCCCTCCACCTTCCACGATAATAGTCCCAGATTCTCCAGTTTTGCCTTCTAACTCGATTTTTGTTCCCAAAATCTTCTTTACTGCCCAAATATTCGTCGTTAGATGCGAGGTAATTTTCGCGACGCCAAACTTACTTGTTCCTTTTGCTATTGCTAAATATGGGATAAGCATATCACCAAGATGAGAATCTATTGCCATTCCTGTTGCGACTTCAGCTACTAGATGTGAAGCCGCATCGCTTCCAACTTGTTCTGCACTCTTCCCGCGTTCACCAAGTTCGTCTGTGCCTATTCTGAACCCTTCTTCTGATTGAGCCCAAATCACTATGCCACTTCCCGGTCCTAGATGTGGGTCTTCTTCCTTTCTATAGGACTCACGAGCTATGTCTGGTTCAACCTCCAGATGCTTGGCTATAATTTCACCTGCAGATACTGCCTGTCTTTCTGCTATATGCCCCGGCAAACGCACACAATGGGATACACCTCTCACACTGCTGATATTTCCAAATCGAGTTCCCTCAAAAGATTTGATGCTATCCACTGGAGTGACATCACATATGACATGTCCACCACCTCTGGGAAAATGACCACGTTTTCTCTGATGAATCTGAATCCTTGGTCCCAAAATTTCCAATGTATGTACAAAGATGTTGTTCAAGTAATCAATCGGTGGACTCCATTTCACATCAGTTCCTCCTCGGAGCTTGAAGCTGATAGGTTCTGAGGATAATATCGCAGGCGGAAGTGCTGCCTGAAGAACAAGGGAGATTGAGCCTGCAGTACCTACATCATAGCTTATCATACCGCCGCGACGTTGGCGCGGCACGAATTCCACAGCCGTGCTTCCTACCTGCAACCCCGCAATTTTTGCGTCAACAATTCTTCCCGTGACTTCAATCCCGGCAATGTGTTGTCTTTTGAGACCTGGTTTTGGTCTACCTGCGCGAATATTGAAGATTCGAACTGGCTTCATAGTCAGTGCAGAGAGTGAAACCGCGGTTCGTAAAATCTGACCGCCACCCTCACCATATGAGCCATCTATTTCAATCATGTATCGAACCCTATGAGTCATCTATGAATCCTGTTAAGAACTTCTTCCTTTGAACTCTCCTTTTGTCCAAGTACTAACCCTTATTTGTCATATACGACCCATCTAGAGCGATTACAATGAGATCTCTGTTCATTGGGCGGTTTCAGCCAATCCATATAGGCCATATTCATACAATCAAACAGATCTTAGCAAAGGAAGAAGACATAATCATAGTCGTTGGTAGTTCTCAATACTCTCACACCCCAGATAATCCGTTCACTGGTGGCGAGAGAGTGATGCTCATAAGGCAAGCACTGATTGACGAGAAACTTCCCCTTGAACGTATCACGGTGGTTCCACTCTCAGACATCAATATCCATCCTCTCTGGGTGAGTCATATGCGTTCCTTTGTACCATATTTTGATAAAGCCTACAGCCATAATCCACTCGTCAAGAGACTTCTGGAAGACGGTGGTATAAAGACCGATTCAACAAAGTTGCTTGAGAGGTCGACATATAGTGCTAGCCATATCCGTGACTTGATACGATGGAGCAATGATGAATGGGAATCTCTTGTGCCTAAAGGCGTGGCAGAACTAATTAAGAACCATAAACTCGATGAGCGTATCCGAGAAGTTGGTGAAATTCGTACGAAAAAGTAGCTTTTTTTGACCAATCCTTTAAAAAGCCACCACAAAAAAGAAAGATTTGGTGAACGTCAATGCTAGGTGAATACGTTCCGAAACTTCATTAAACGACTTCTTCTCAGTCCTAGCCAGTTCCATGCAACAAAAAACACACAGAGGATAACATCATGAGCAACGAAAAAGACGATACGAAACTTGTCATCTTTGACATGGACAAAGAGAATAACTTCCCAGATTGGTTTACTGAGATCTGTAGAGTTGCTGAGCTTGCAGATGTCAGGTATGGCGTGAAAGGGTTCACCCCATTCCCTCCTTGGAGTTTTATGAGCATGAACCTGATGTTTGAGATCTTAGAAGAGGTTCTCCAGCGAAAAGACCACCTGCCCATGTTGTTTCCTACTGTTATTCCTGAGAGCAATCTCACAAGGGAGGCAGAACATGTTGAGGGATTCACTCCTCAAGTCTTCTGGATAGAAGAGATTGGAGCTGGCGAAAAACTGGAAGAGCGACTAGCTCTAAGACCCACAAGTGAAACTGCAATCTATCCGATGTACTCTCTCTGGGTACGTAGCTGGCGTGATCTCCCCATGAAGAGATACCAGCGATGCTCAGTCTTCAGGTCAGAAGTAAAGAGCACTCGTCCGTTTCTGCGAGGAAGAGAGTTTCTGTGGATTGAGAGCCATAATGTCTACGCCACTCACGAGGAAGCCAAAGCACAGGTCATAGAAGACTTAGAAACCTCAAAAGAAGTCTGTACTGATAACTTCGGACTACCTGTCATGGTGTTTCGAAGATCCCAATGGGACAAGTTCCCTGGTGGTTTGAACACCTATGCAGCGGACACGTTGATGCCTGATGGTAAAGTGATTCAGCTGCCCTCAACCCACGACTTGGGTGCCAACTTTGCGAAGGCGTTTGACATAAAATTCCTAAACAAAGACAATGAAACTGTCCATGCGTGGCAGACATGCTATGGGCCTGCAATCTCCAGAATCTATGGCGCAATGATCTCAGTTCATGGTGACAACAAAGGACTCAGACTGCCTTTCAAGGTCGCGCCTTATCAAGTAGTGATTGTACCTATCTTCAAGGGAAAGAATGTTGAATCAGTGTTGGAGTACTGTATGAAAGTCAAGAAGGCGTTGAAGAGTGCAGGGATTCGCGTTCATCTTGACGATAGCGACTATACCCCTGGATGGAAATATCATTACTGGGAGATGAAAGGAGTTCCCATAAGACTGGAAGCCGGTCCTCGCGATATCAAACAGAATAGTGTTGTCCTGTTTCGTCGAGACACGATGAAACGTGAAACTGTAAGTCTCAAGGAAGTGAAAAAGAGAGTAAAATCTCTAGGAAAAGAGATTGATACTAATCTTCTCAAGATGGCTGAAGCCAAATTTGAAGGTCTTGTTGTGGATGCAGAGCGTCTCGGCGAGATAGATGATGCATTGGACCATGGAAAAATCGCACGAGTTCCCTTCTGTTCAATCGAAATGGACGCCTATTCCTGTGCTGAAGAGATCGAGAAGAACACCAGGGGCGAGATTCGCGGAACTCGGATTGATATTGACGAAAAACCCGAAGGGGTTTGTGTCGTATGTGGAAAAGTGGCCAAAGAAGTTGTTTATATAGCCCGGTCCTATTAGAGCAGAAGTCCGGGGTTTTCTAGATATAGATCTCGAAAACCTTGGAAACTTTTCGGAAGTTACATGATTGAAGATACTGGTTCCCTATCCTGATGAACTTGTCAAGATATTCAAAACCATAATTGGTGAGGAAGCTGAAGTTGTTCAGTCGGAACGTTCAGTGGAGTCAATGCTTGAACTGGGTGAGGACGCGGAAATCATTGCGTCTGTTTTCGTTCCTGGTGAATTTATTCAGAAATCAACAAATCTTCGGATGATTCAAACATTTGGAGCTGGAATTGACAGAGTAGATCTTGATGCTGTTAGAGAACGTGGCGACATCATCGTCTGTAATAATCATGTAAACTCTGCTGAAGTGGCTGAATTTGCCATATCCCTTCTCTTTGCAGTAGCCAAGAATCTCATTCCAAGTGACAGAGAACTCAGGAGTGGGAATTGGGTCCATAGGTGGGGTGGTCCTGTTCCAAATCTCGAAATTCGAGGAAAGAATGTGCTCATTATTGGATTAGGTCATATTGGTGCTGATATAGCCAAGAGATTGAAGTCCTTTGACGTCAAGATTACTGCCGCCACCCGTAGTGGGACCTCAAGCAATGATAGTCTTGTAGATCAAGTTGTAAGTATTGATGAAATAAAATCCCATGTCGAAGACTCAGACTATGTCATCCTATCCCTGCCTCTAACAGATGAGTCGGTGTGTCTTGTCAATAGGGAGTTCCTCTCTTGGATGAAACCAACTTCTGTTTTGGTGAACATATCACGTGGTCAGATAATTGATGAACTGGCACTCTATGAAGCACTAAAGGAGAAACGGATTCACGGCGCAGGAATTGATGTATGGTGGAGATATCCTACAAAATGGCGCGGAACAGCAATCCCACCAGCAGATGTGCCATTCCACGAGCTCGATAATATTGTGATTTCACCTCATCGGGCTGCATATTCTGAGAACATTGAACGTGAATTGTTTCTGTTCGCAGCAAGAAACATTCTCCGATTCATCCGTGGTGAAACTCCATTGAACATAATTGACCTCGAACGCGGTTATTGATTGAATAAAACCCGAAAAATGTAGGAGTACTTCTATCCCCCTGTCATATCAAATTGTAACAGGGAGTACAGTCTCATGGTACGTACATTATACCTCAGTCAGCCTGAGAGTCAAGACTTTAAGGAAAGCCTTAATCATCGCAGAAGAAACATCCAATATTCGGGGGAAGATACATTGACCCTAGATAGTCTTTCAGATATTCCTGGCGTAGGTGAGAAAGTCAAGCAAGCTCTTATTGATCACTTCGGGAGCGAAACACTAGCTCTCAAAGTGATCCATGACTCGCGAGTTGACCTAGTAGCTGCTGTACCAGGCATTGGATCTAGGCAAGCAGTCAACCTTGTCAAAGGCGCCTTTGAGAAGGAGTTTGGTGCTAGCTCTAATATGCTATTGCGTAGTCAGGACATTAGGAAAATATACGAGGCAAGCCTTGACATAATTCGAAGTTATGCAAACACCACCTATGCGAAAGACAAACTATTCCTCTATTTTCCTCTACCCCCGGAGAAACTAGATGTCATCCTTGAGAGGCAGAAGTACTTCGCAGATGCAGCAAAGATGTCCCGAGAACTTACACCTTATCAACGAGAGAAGTTGAGGAATCTTCTGAGCCAAGTCCGAGGGCTCTATCGGAGAGTCAAACCACGCAGACTGGAAGGTCGTGTCATCATCACAAATGATGACAAAGTCTTTGACATATTGGTGAAGGATGGAGTGGATAGATGGTGTCCTGTGTATGTACTATCTGAGGGCGAGAACGCTGCTGACTATGCCCAAGGGTATGATTTGGTTCTATTTGTATCGCCTTTGGGAATCTATGATGACTCTGTAGATATGCTTGATAATGTAGAGATTCTTGGAAAAGATTGGTCAATCGAGGATATACTACCAGAGAAGACGGTGAGTTTCTACTCTCGAAATTATCGCGTGATTGATGCATCTTGCCAGATTGTAGAGGCATTCAACGAACTTCCAGAGAATGATTCAGTCTACACTTTTACATCCGGACTAGACTTCGATCGACTCACAAAAGTAGGTGAGGTTCTCAAGAATCTAGATGAAAATGGTGATTTGGCTCAGGGCATCGATGCTGACCTTGATAGATATCGAAATGCGGTAAAGGTATTCCCAACTGCAATTGCAGAAACTGAAGCATGGTTGAATGACGAAATAACTTCACGAATCTCAAAGAGTAAGGTCACACTGGGAGGCCAGCAAATCATCAGTATACTCCAATCTGCTGACATGGAAGGAGCAGATGGAAGTGCGCTTCGGAATATGTTGCCTGCTGAGATAGTTGAAACTTTCACCACAACACTTCAAGAAGCTGAAGACAAGCTAGTTCAGATGCTCGGACTCACACTACGAGAGGCTGACTGGGTGACTGGTATTATCAGTGAAGAAATCTCACTTCCTGTAAAGATGGTACCTAATCAAATCAATGATCTTGAGGACAAACTAAGACGCAGATTTGCCGACAAACAGTTTCGGTTAATCAAGAAGTTCGCAAACGAGCTTGATGAACTAAAGGAGGTCGTGATGCATGCAGTCCAAACACTCCTTGAGTTTGATTTGTTCCTGGCTGTTGGACTTTTTTCAGCAGACTATGCACTAAACACACCTGAAATCTCACTTGAATACTCTGGAGTCGGTGTTCAAGGCGCGACGAACTTGTTCTTGATGGAGAGTCATCTTAGGGGAAAACATGGAGTTGTCGAACCAATCGATTATGCCATTGGAAAGACTCCCTATCAACCTGCGGGGACAAATGGAGAAAATTGTGCAATCTTGTCGGGCGCAAATAGTGGTGGAAAGACCACAACAATCCAGACACTTGCACAGATAGTTGTCTTGGCTCAGTCTGGGTTGCCAGTACCTGCCAAGAAGGCATACCTGCCAGTCTTTGAGGAACTATACTTTTTCTACAAGAGTAGAGGCATGGTGAGTGCTGGCGCTTTTGAAACAACATTGAAACAGTTTGCGGAGATTGTAGTTTCAGACAAAGCAAAGCTGGCGCTTTTTGATGAAGTCGAAGCAATAACTGAACCAGGGAGTGCTGCTAATGTCATTGCCGGACTCATTGAGATTCTTCAGAGTGATCCTAATACTTCTACAGTCCTCTGTAGTCACCTAGCCAGAGAGATTAGTGAGGTAACTGATGCCCCTATCAGAGTGGATGGAATCGAAGCCAGAGGTCTTGATGAAAATCTGGAGCTCATTGTAGACAGGACCCCTAAGTTTGGGATACTAGCACGTAGCACACCTGAACTCATTGTGGAAAGACTCTCAAAACTAGCCAAAAGTCCCAAGAAGGAAGTCTACACTAAAATCTTGGAAAATCTCACCAGAGTTCGGTCCAAATGAATCAACGAGTCTTAGTCTTTGGAGATGCTCATATTCCCTCACGACGAGACTCCATCCCTGAAGCTTTCTATACCCATATTCAAGAAACCAACTATGATTTGGCTCTGATTACTGGGGATCTTGTACGAGAATCTGATATGAGGTCGGCTCTTCCTACTCTCCCAAGGAGCTTCATTGTTGTTGGGAACATGGACTATGGTAGCCAGTATAACTTTCATGAACAGATTCAACTTGATGAATTCAATGTTCTTCTGCTTCATGGTACCCAACTCCGACCTAGGGGCAACATCAAACAGCTCTCGGAGATTGTGCAAAAGATAGGGGCAGACATAGCTATCCACGGTCACACTCATACGGCCTCAATTGAACTTCACAAAGATCAATTGTTTATTAATCCTGGAACAATTTCAGGAGCCACCGGTGGTTGGGCTGGCAAGACTGATGCCAGTTTCATCGAGCTTGAAGTGAGCAAAGACGAATTACTGGTAACACTCTTCCACACTGATTGGAAGGTTGTGAAAGAATCAACTGCACGATTTAGGAAACATGAGAATCGAATTATACGATCCTAATAATCTCCCCATGGGTCGGGACTCAAGAGTCGCATGTATATTCGTTTGATTATATTGGAGCTTTCAAATATCGCATCTCTGGCTGTGCTTTGTATATCAACAGTCTTGGATGAGGCTTTTGTCGATCCTAGAATCTTCCCAAACATACCCCCCTTTCCCTTGCCTCCCCCAAATGGTTTGACAATTTCAATAGCCACTTTTTCAATCTCTTCTTCAGGAAAGATATCCCGTGTAAATCTAATTTCTTCAAAGAACATAGATAGGATTTCTTTCACAGCCATTTTGTCTGGAGGGTCGTCTGGTAACCCATAAACTATGTCTAATGCTCTTTTCCTGAGGCTTGATGACACTATTGACTGAATCTCCTCAGCAAGTTCACGGTTCAACGCACATGCAATACCAATATTAATCATGAGAATTCTGATTCGATCAAGAAGCATTCCTATGTTACTACCAACCAGCGATTTACTTCTCATAGAAGCAAGCCAGTCCTCATAGGCCTCATTGACCATACGTAACTCTTCTTCAAACTCAACCAGTTTGCCAATTTCATCAGGTGGAATCAAAGTACACCAAACGGTCATCTGGACATGGTTACTAGACTCAGGTGACATATCTTTGGACTCGTTGTTCTCCGTTTTCAGTATTACTTGTGTAGGTCTTTGCGCTTGTGAATTACTTCTAATACCTAATTGACGTGCATTCAGGGGTGGTTATGGATTTGACAAGGTACAAGGTGACAATCGAAGTAATTGATATTCTGGGAGAAGGTAGATGCTCAATGGACCAAAAAGTAGGCGATACCTACAGTTACCCTGAAGACAGAGGGAAAATGTGTCCCAGCTCATTCTATATTTTGTTTCCATGGATAATGGTAATGGAGTCAGGTGGAAGTTTCTATGGCTCAGAGGAAGACCATATGACAACTGGTTGCCCTGATTATAAGCATCAAGTCGTTTACAAAATCTCCCGAAAGGTTGTTGAAGACTGAGTTCTCTTGTATTCATTAGAAAGTTTGAGGATTGTTCCATGGACGAAGAAACAGATTATTCAATCAGTACTGTTATTGAGTATGGCCCACTCGAATTGATTGACATTCCAACTCTAATCCAGGCAAGTAAGAAGAAATGGCAAAATCTCTCTTTATGCGAGGTAAATGATTGCGTGGTTAGGTTGGGCGTAATCCATGGAGAGTTTCATTGGCACAAACATGATAATGAAGACGAATTCTTCTATGTGATTGATGGTTTGCTCTATGTAGATCTGAAGGAGAGAACCCACGGTTTGACACCAGGAAAAGGAATCATGGTTCCAAAGGGTGTACTTCATCGAACAAGAGCTCCAGAACGCACATCGATTCTGATGGTAGAGGGTAAAACTGTGAGAGCCACCGGCGATTAATAATATGAGCAATGTTATTGAAAGAGAACAAAAACAATCTATTCAGTGTTTTTTCAGAATTTCAAAAAATAGCCAATCTATAGCGATATATTCGTTTATTTCATGACATTCAAAAAGTAGTATTCCTTGGGTGAGAATATTGAAGTCACACGACCCTTTTGTTGTAACGATTTGAAGAAAAAAAAACATTTTTGGACTCCGCTGGAAAGAAGATTGGAAAGATCAGTGATTTGACATTCAAATTTGACGGCATGTTACCAAATAACGAATAATCCAGCAGAAACTTAACATCATTTCATCAAGTGATTAGTTCAAATATGAAACACGGTTAGTTGGTCTTCATCATGAGCGGGATTAGACAACTCAAAGAGTCTGATAGAGATGATATTCTAGAGATAGCCCACCACACTTGGGAAGGCCATGACTATCTCCCCTACTTTTTTGATACATGGATAAGTGACAGGAACTCCCATACCGCTGCTGTTGAGAGAAACGGTCATGTTGTTGCTCTGGCAAACCTTAGAGTGATTGAGAATGGAAGAACAGGATGGATGGAGGGACTCCGTGTTCATCCAGACTATAGAGGTCAAGGACTTGCATCTATTCTAACCCATCATGTTGTGAAAATAGCGAAGGAGATTCCTGTCGAACGTATTCGATATACAACTGCTATTGGCAATGAGAAATCTCTTCATCTTGGAGAATCCGTAGGCATGAAGAGAAGGTTTGACCTTGCAGTACACTGGCAAGACAGATTGGATGAAGTGCCCCCATACACATCAGTCGGTTCTATCAAGGAAGCAGCTATAGATGAATTGCTCCCTACTCTAACAGAGTCTGAATTACTACCTCACAATGTGATAATCTATGACTGGAAAGCTCTAGATGTTTCACATCACGCCTTAGAAAAAATTTCATCACTTTCTAAATTCTGGGTTCAATCCGTAGCTGGAAAGATTGAATCATTCTCCCTTGGCTTCGTAAGTGAGGACCCAACTGGACCACAGTGGAGCTTCACGATCTATGCAAAAGATGAATCAACATTCCTCGACCAGCTATCACATCATATACAGAAAGCTGCTGAATCTGGATGTAAGTCCATCTTCATGACGTATCAAATGGATTATGTTGAAACCTTCTATTCCCTTGATTGGGTCCGGCCAATTGAAGACGAACTGATGGCCTTGACTCTATTAGAGAAGACGTTCTGAGGTTGGACTGTATTAGTTGTTTGAATGTGGTTTGATGACAGAAAAAGTACTGGTCTGCATTGACGACAATGAACGGAATGAAACTAGATCTTTTCCATCCGACTAATACTATGCATGAGAGAGCTCAAAGAATAGCAAAAGATTACAAACACATCAAAGATGGAAACCTCCGTGTCCCATAGAGTTTAGTCGTTTATCTTGTCGATTGTTTGTGTCAAGATACCGTGGACTCATCTATCGAGATCCGTTTTCTTGTTGCATCAACTGTTGCTTTGCAGCCAATGGGTAGCACGTAGTTCTCGACATTATGTCCAATCTCTCCAATCTCAAGAATAGGGAAATCATAGCCTTTGGTTTCCTCGAGAAAAACCTCACTGACTGGGCGACTGAGTTCCTTCTCCTCCAACTCGCTCTCATCAAACCATCCTAGAATCACACCAACGACTGAGTCGAAAACGCCACGAAGTTTCAACGCAGTGATGAAACTGTGAGTACGCGCTACGTTGTCTGTTCCCTCAAGAAAGAGAATGGTGCCCTCGAAGTCTGGACCATAACCAGCAAGAATCGTGTTAGCAAGGGTTCTGATATGTCCTCCAACCAGTTTTCCAGTAGCTTTTCCCTCTCGAAAACATCTCCAGCCTGTATACTTTATATCTGGTTTCAACTGGTGTCGCCAGTTCTCATTCGGTTCCAATTCGATTGATTTTCCATCGAAGAACGTACTCATGATATTCCTTTCTACTTGAGGAGTCATCTCTAAACCGAAGGTCCAAATGACATCAGGTCCGTGATAGGTGACTAGGCCGGTTTTTGCATGTACTGCGTTCAATAATGTAGTCCCGTCGGAAATTCCCGACAATATCTTGGGGTCACGTCGAAGCAGGTCATAATCGATATCATCAAGAAGCTGATTCGCTGTGCTCCCACCTTGGGACATCAACACCATT
Source organism: Candidatus Thorarchaeota archaeon MP11T_1 (assembly GCA_002825515.1). The sequence continues at coordinate 41,342 of PJET01000004.1, forward strand.
CTCACCTCAGGGTCTGCCCAGAGCGTGTGAAAATCCTGAAGTCTCTCTTCTTGAGTACCAGCACAGTAGTAGCGCTGACTGAATGTATGCTCTGCAAGCTTTACCTTAAGCCCCAAGGACTTGAGCTTTTCAACTCCTTGGTCGAATTTCTGGCGCTTGTCTACCGGCCAGGATGGCGAGAACACTCCCACTGTGTCCCCTATATGCAGTCTAGCAGGCTTGATCACGTTCATCAGAAACCCTCCTTATTGCTATTTTCAATCGACACCCGATTACCACACTTAAGCCTGATTCTCTGCACCAACGAGAAGAGTTCCATAAACAATGATTATCCCGACCTCTCTCTAACTATGGCCAAGAAGATGAAAGGAAATAGCGCTGCTGCAACTCATGTGCCACTTTGTCTGTAATCGATTTACACTATCAGATTAGGATCCTTTTCTGCGAATGTAAATAGCCAATACAACTACTATGACCGCAATCGCTGCAATTGCTCCAAGAACTATTACAATGGGAAACTCTCCAACCACCTGAATGTTTCTGGTCGATAGAGAATGAATATCCTGCTCTGTCAGTTCGACAAGGATATAGTCATCATAGAGTAAGCTCACTTCGTAAGGTTCGCCTGTCACTTCAAGAGTCAAAATAGTTGTGCCATTTATCCACACAACCTCTTCATTTAGAACCTCATCTCCGAAGCCTAGGACTCTGATAGGTACTTGCTGTGAATAAGAATATGGATTAGAGTCTTCATTTTCATCCTCAATGGTCACCCTCAAGGTGCTCTCAACGTTGTCATAGACCGCCCCTGCGAATGAATAGTCAGGCAAGCGTGGATTGTCAAACCAAGGTAGAAAGAACCAATCCAAAGACCATCCACATACCGCTTCCAGAGCATACTGGAGCCCATCTAATGTACCAATCCTGAAATAATTCTGCTTAAAGAAGAGGGCAAGACCTTCTACAAATCTCGAATGACCTATCTCGATACGCAGCTTTTCAAGTATGAGAGGAGTCTTTACGTAACCAATGTATGACTCCAGCTCAGGCATGTCATTGTTTGACTGGTTTATTTTAGTGTCTATCCCATTCCCTACATAGAATGTTCTTACCATGTCCAAATATCGATCATATTGGAAGAATTCCCAGTCTAGATAATAGTACTCTCCAAAGTAGCTATGAGACCAACAGGTCATTCCCTCGTCAAGAAAGCCCCAGTCTATACTGTCAACTCCCACAAGTTGCGACCACCACTCATGAGCCACTTCGTGAACGACCACCAATTCGAAATAATAGGGTGGCCGCTCTCCTGTTCTCACGAGCTGAAGCATGTTGTTTGTTATGTACACCTGACAGGGATATTCCATGCCGCCATAGAATGCGAACTGCTCCACAACGTTGAATGTTGAATATGGATAGATTCCGTATGTTGTGTTGAAAAGCAGCAGGGCTTCGCTGGCCCAGTTCAGGACATCGTCTTCCCACTCTGTCTGAGAGTCTGGGAGGTAAAAGCTTGATACATTGATAGATCCTGCCATCATAGATTCCACGACATAGTATCGTGAGGCAGAGAACGTGACTTCTCGTACAGGCAAACCAGGATTGAAGTGGTATGTGGTGTTACCTCCATCACTATGGCTTTCAATCAACTGACCTGTAGCTGCGACCACCATGTCACTAGGGACTTCAACCAAGAAATCATAGAACGCCATATCAAGGTAGAAGGGATCCCCATAATTGACATACCCATCTGTGTTCCACTCATCATACTCATCGTAGACGCATGGCATAGGATAGCAACTGGCAAATGTGAATATTCTTGATTGATCGATGTCACTACCCCGGGAGTTGGCTCTGTCTAAGCCATCAGGCAGAGTGGTCTTGAATGAGATTTGAAACGACGTATTGCCATTTGATTCCACAGGTGCCAGAAGATTGACCCACATTATTTCGCCTCCAGACTCTATATTGTAGGACAAAGGAACCACAGGAGCATCGATTGTGGTCACATTGAATATCTCAATAGCTCCCTGTCTGCTAGTGTAATCCATACCAGAAGGATAGAGGTGAAATGGTATACTTGAGAATGCAATTGATTCATCATTGTGATACTCTATGGATAGATTACCAACGACGGTTGATTGAGTATCATCCAGTGTGACAGACAGATTAACATGTGAGAAACTAGTCCCTGTGAAATCTCCCTCTGAAAACCGATTGTAGTCATCGAGGTCAACTTGACTCAGCGAAGGCTGGATATCTATCCCCAACTCTTTCTGAAGACTTGGCAAAGTTGATTCTGGATGAATCATGGAAAAGCCAGTAGACACTATCATAAGAGTTATTGAGAGGACAAGAATTCTCTTCAAAATCACAACGACCACCTGTCACTATAGTCTGAAGAATTAGCTCAAATCCCATTAATACTACCGTCTAAAGCAACCGAAAGCCGGTTGAGGAACAGTGAAAGGGATTTGTTCGTCTTGCTCTTTCAATTAATAAATTGGTGTTTATCGTCTACCGAAATAACGAATCTTTGAATGACAGATAGTACAAGTCTTTACTGTTAAGTCAACTTTTATGATTAGATAACCACTAGTTATAATATGGAGGGTATAGTAATCAATGAAGATTACCCTAACCCGATTAGTTTACGCTGTAACCATTATCATAGCAGTTGCACTGTATACAATCACTCTTTTTTCACTAGACTATACATTCATTGGAGATGGATTTAGTCCATTCAAAACATGGAGTCCAATACAGACTGCTTACTTTGCCATTGTGGGATTCGTTTTCCTATCGATATTGATTCTATATGATATCCGAGATCAGAAGACAAATCTTCAAGGATTGATTCACACAATTCCAATTATCGGGATCTCGTTTCTCGTTCTTTTCTCGATGGACTCTCGTCAAATCCTTCATTACTTGCCATATCTCCAAGTCTTTCTCTTCGATGACTTTGGCAGCCTGTTTCTCTTCGGAGGTCTTCTTGCTGTATATCTTACATACATGATATCGGTCAATTCTCACAGTATTATGAGCACTAGGAGCGGCTTTCTCAAATTCGGGATTCGCTCGATTCTAGTTGTATTCTACGGCTCGATTCTATTGGGCACAGCAATCTATTTTGGAATTTCTATCTGTCTGGCACTTGGTCTGGAAGTCTTTCCATTCTATGGTGAAGGAACTATTGGTTCTGTATTAGTTGTATCTGTTCTGCTAGGTATTTACACAGCAGCAAGGACTCTCAGTTACTTAGAAGTCAATGATTTGCCCTCTTTAAAGTCGATTCAACCCAGTCAGGCTCTAAGAGCCATTTTCGAGTTTGTTGCTATCTACCTTTGTACTGGGGCTGCCTTCTCATTAGTAGGGGGTTTAGTTACCGACGGGGTTCCAGTACCAGAGATAATTCCCTTTTCTCTAGTAGTTCTAGGGATCTATTCTGTCATCCCATTCAGTGTCTTACTCACATATCGTAAGGTCTTTCCAACTAAAGAAAAACTGGAGCCGCCAGGAATAGAGGCTGGTGTGTGGAAATCTGGAATTGGTACCAGTTGAAAAATGTCCTAAGGCGATGCTGAGCACAAGCTAGAGGGCTGTATAGAACAACACTAAGATGGCAGACGCTAGGAACATCCAGGCACGCTATACATCTGGTCTGGTGTCAGAATGTCAGGGAACCGGTCTCGAAGAGTTAGACGCATCTCATAGCACAGATGGCACGCATCAACATATCTTTCTTCATGAGCCAGGTCATACCTTTTGACCAATTCAACAGGTCCCCCTTTGGCCAGTGGTCCAATAATAGGATTCTTGTCAGGATTAAATTGCTGGCAAATCTCAGTCAGAGGAGAGTCATAGATACAGCCCAATGATATTCCCTGGCACAAATGCAGATTACCAAGATGATCTACGTGAAACCGCTTTGGATTCTCGAGGTCTTCATAGGGGCATTCAGTAAATTTCACCCATGGATGCCAAGAGGCTCTCTCGATAAGTTCCACTGCAGCCCTCCCACGATACATGACTGGCGACTCGCCCTGCTTGAGTTGTCCAATTGCCCTCTCATTGTCTGATATTTCTGGCTGGGAAATACTGATGGTGCCAACAGGGACGTCAAGCTTTTCTGCTGCAGCCAGAGCGTTTTGGACCTCCTTGTTGACTTCTTCATCATAATGATATAGGTCGCCACTGATAGATAGGTCTTGAATAAGACCTGCAAGCGGTGCCAACCATTCTAGCGCGTCTTCTTCTGTGGTTGCCCAATAGCTGTTCGAAACGATTCCAACTCGGAATCCCATGTCAGCTGCCTCTCGAACTCCTCTCAGCATGATCGGGTAGTATAGAAATGGCTCTCCACCCTCGAAATATATGCTCTCAACAGAATCGGTGGCTTTTGCTTCTTTCAGAATGTGCCTGACTTGCTGAAGAGTCATCGTACCACTCTGCCAAGGACTACCCCAGACAAAACAGTGGTCGCACTCGAAATTGCACTGATAAGTCAGTAGAAGATGAAGGCCTGTTAGTTTCATACTGTTCTTTCTCCTTAATAGAAACTTGAATCAATACTCAATAGTAACTATCGTTCTTAAAGAAGCGTTCTCAGTATTCAAATTGCTTCTCGAAAGCGTTCTAGTGCCCTTGGAAAAACCTCTATCTGATGTGGAATTGAGGCTTTTGCTGATAAGTATGATATACTGGTAAATGCAACTATCATGAGTGCCCTGAAATAATATTGAAAGAAATGGCGCCGCCGAAACAAATTTGATGCTGTAGTCAAAAGAATATGAACGAAGTCAGTAGTTCCATGTTAAGTGCAACCCAAAATTATATTAACAATTGTTAAAATATTAGCAAGAAGAATTTCTTTTGTGGTGAAACAATGAAGTTGTCCAAACCAATATGCTGTCAAGAAATCAAAAAAATGGACGTCATGGACGCCTCAGGTAAAAAGATCGGAAAAATCTCTAATCTGACATTTACATTTGATGGCTCACTCAAACTCAAACACTTCATTCTAAGTGGATCAAGAATGGAGGAGTTTCTTGAAGCCATCAATCTCAAACCCGATGCAGACCCTGTGTTTGAATCTACTGTAATCAAGAAAATAGATACTCACATTCATCTTGACACTTCTGTGAATGGTCTAAAGAATTTTCATGATACAATCTCCGATGACGAGATAAAGTTCTCAGACCTACAGAAACTGGAGATCTTTGATAAAGATGGTGTCAAAGTGGGACGCGCAATCAATGTGGATTTTGATTTAGACGGTCGTACAGCCTTGATAGCTGGTGGGGGTCTACTAGAAGAGAAGCTTGAATCTTTTGGTTTGAAGGAAGACGTGGACATCATAGTACCTTTCCAAGTCATCGTTTCAATAGATGAATCAATCAGACTCTCAGTTTCAAAAAATGAATTAGATACAAGTCTAGATGGGATGCTGAGAGAAAGAGCAATTGAGATCAAGAACCAAAGAGAGGCTGCTGCAGCTCACAGTCATGGTAAAAAGGCACGAGTACCTCTCCACTGGCGCTATGGGCCCGCATAAGAGCTTGCAACTTTCGGATTTCCGAATACAAGTCAATGATGTTTCAGAAAGAGACCAATGTGGCGATGTCTGCACGCATTGAAGAATAGAAAAGAAAGAAGAAATGGTGCCGCCAATATTATGGACTAACTCTCCCAAGTGTATCTTCAATATATTGCAGTCTCTTCATGTATTCCTTGTTCCTCTCTAGATTGGGAATCGAAACAAGTCTTTGCAACGCAGAAATAAACATCGGATTCTCTCGAGCCTCAATCAGATCAATATGACGCCTTGTCGATATCATCCTCTTTCGTTTCCTATAGTAGATAGCTGCAAGAATGAAAGTGATAAGGTCTAGGGCAAGCATAGGACCTACTGCTCTAATGACATCCAGACTTGAAAAATAGATTATTACCCCTATTGAGTTGATTATTGCCACGGGTATTAATACGAGTGAAGCCATGGGGTACCAAACGGTGCTCTCTGAACTCTCTATGTACTTCATCTCAGCATTAACAAAAGAGAGAAACTCGGAGTCACTCAAAGCTTCAACAATCTCAGGTTCCATGATGATCAAGTTGTCCTCGTCTTCATCTTGAACGAAGTATGGGTCGAGTTTCCAATCTTTTCCCCAGTGTTGCCTCTTCAGTCTGTACTCACTAAACTCAGGATTTTCCCTTAGCGTTCTCTCAAGCTCTTTACACTTCTTATCAATGAAGTATTCATCATAGGCCAAAACAGAGAATTCCTCCTCCTCCTCCTCATTCATAATCTTTCACACCTACACTACATTAGTAAGAGTGACCTGAAACCAGATGAGGGTTTCTGAAGAACTGATAGATAGAAAGGAATGGCGCCGCCGGGAGGGCTCGAACCTCCGACCAACAACTTAACAGGCTGTCGCTCTACCGACTGAGCCACGGCGGCATACTCTCGGGGTCACGCTCCAGAATCGAATATTAACATTGCTATTGGTCAGTCAGAAACTGCTCTTTCAATCAGTAAATATACTCTAATCATCGTTTTCTATACGGAGTTCTTTCTATGAGAAAAATCTGGAAACCTGAATTACCTCAAGTCAAGTTTGGCAAAGCTCATCATTTTGAAGGCTGGTACTTCAAGATGGTTGATGCCTCAGAGCAGAATGCGCTTGCTGTGATACCAGGAGTGTCTTTTGGAGCTAACAGGAATGGGAGTCATTCATTTGTGCAGGTTCTTGATGGATGCAATTCCAAATCGTACTACTTCAGATTTTCCATAGATGATTTTTCTAGTTCTTCACAGGTTTTTGACATATCAATAGACAAGAACAGATTTACGCTCAGTGGACTCAGTCTTAACCTCGAAGGCGAAGAAGGTTCAATCCAAGCAGAGCTTAGTTTTGGAAAGACTATTCCTTGGCCAGTCAGAAGACTAAGTCCTGGGGCAATGGGACCTTTCCGGTTTGTACCTCGTCTTCAGTGTCTACATGGAATCTTAGGATTTGACCATGAGATTCACGGCAAATTGGAAATAGACGGAAGAAGCATTGATTTTTCAAATGGCCGTGGGTATATCGAAAAAGACTGGGGACGAGAATTTCCTAGTGCTTGGATCTGGATGCAATCAAACCACTTTGATGAGAAAGGAGTGTCTTTCACATCCTCAATTGCAAGTATTCCCTTTGGAAGGGGTACTTTTACCGGTCTCTTAGCCGGACTTCTTCATGATGGGAAGATATACCGTTTCACAACCTATACTCGTGCTAAACTCTCAACACCTGAAGTATCAGATGATCGAGTAGTCTTTACAATTCAGAGTAAGCAACACCTGTTGGAAGTGGATGCGAAACGCGCTCAAGGAGCTTTATTGCGGTCTCCAGTTGAAGGGCTTATGACAGGGAGAATAACAGAGAGTCTTGATAGTTCTATCCATCTAAGGTTCTACGAGAAAAAGAAAGCATCAAAAGAACTTCTCTTTGACGGAGTGGGTCGAAATGCTGGACTCGAAGTAGTTGGAAATCTTGATGAGCTTGGTGCAATCGAAGTATAATATTATGAACCCAATTCATACATACATATTGGCAGGATGTGATGAAATGAGTAAGATCAATGTTGGTTCTCGAGTGACTCAGTATCCTATACCTGTCACTCTTGTGGGTATACTAGTTGAGGGAAGAGTAAACTACATACTGTCGCATAGATAAATCGATTCAACAACAATCCAGCTATGAGTAACACACCTATGTATCTTCCTTCCATAGAATCTAACCTTCGAACAAGAACGTGAAGACATTGTCGAGTGTCATCATAATGACAAAGCCCACTATTATTCCCCACGTCGCCACACGCGCATTTCCCCCAGAATGACTCTCTGGTATCATCTCATCTCCGACCACGAAGATCATAGCGCCGGCTGCAAAAGCTAGACCATATGGTAGTAGAAATGCAGCAAATGAAACAATAGATACACCAAGAAGACCTCCAATAGGCTCTACAAGTCCAGTTGCTAATGCCAACAACACAGCTTTTCCTCTTGGATATCCTTCTCTCATCAGCGGAGCTGCTACCGCAAGTCCCTCTGGCATGTTCTGCAGTCCAATTGCCACTGCAACTGAAACTCCAGTCAATGGATCGGCCACTCCAAACGAAACACCGACAGCTAACCCCTCAGGGAAATTATGGATAGTGATCGCGAGGATGAGAAGCCAGACCCTTGCCATAGTTGAAGATGGCCCCTCCTCTCCCTTCTTGAAGTGAGCGTGGGGAACATACTTGTCAGCTAAATGTACGAATATTCCTCCTAGCCCAAATCCAAGTGCAACAACAGTCAATACATCAGTCCAGTCATTCACTAATGGGTCATCTAAGGCAGGAACTAGAAGACTGAAAGATGATGCAGCTAGCATGACACCTGCAGCAAATCCAAGCATGATGTCTAGGGTCCTGCGACTAAAGTTGGGCTTGAGAAAGATTGGTAGTGCTCCTACTCCTGTTGCCACACCAGCTAATAGGCTTGCGACCAAACCAAGAACAACAGTGTCACCAAAGAGCTGCATAACGAATGCGTTTACCTATCTCTCACTTAAGGCAACCGTTCTTAATTGTGGTATGTAAGAACACGTGTTCTAAGTATTATTTATAGCTCCAATGCAGACAGAAGATAAGATATGGAACCTATGACAGATTTCAAGACGGTTTTAACTGAGGTGAGTTGCATCATGTCTGAAAAACAAGAGAGATGGCGTAGGTCTCCTGAACTTCGTGAGGATGCATTTAGAGCGTGGCATAAGGCAAATGGAGAACTCAATCCCAGTTCTGTTGTTGCAACGGTCGATGAGAATGGATCTCCACATATTGCGCCTTTTGGTAGCATGCGGGCGGTTAATCCCCGGTTGATGCGTTTTATTGCTCATCGCTACCATGACACTCTTGCAAATCTGAAACGTGACCCACGCGTGATGGTTGCTATGGTCTCTGCTCCTGATATTGCAGTGAGCATCAAAGGAAAAGCAAGAATTGTTGAGGAGCCATTCGCGATAGACGAAAACTATGCTCTTATTGAAATTGATATAGAAGAGGTGAAGAATGATATGCCTGTAAGGATTGGAATAGAAACAGGCATAGCAATCTCACCAAGTGGTCCATTTGTTGCTTGGTGGGAAGGGCTCTGGAAGAGGATGAGCAAGGAATAAAGAACGGGCAATGCTATTTCAATTAGAATTGATCTGGTTTTGAAAGAATCTCCTCATAATTAACTGCTGGAACTGGCTCTCTTTTTCTTGATATATAGACTCCAATAATAAGAACAATCGGTACTATCAATAGAATCCCAATAAACAAAGGAGTCACAAGCGTGTTTCGACTAAACCAACCAACCTGTGTTTGCACACCCTCAGACTGATCTAAATAATAAACCTCTGCTTGCAAGATAATGGGGCTTAGCAATTGAACATTCGAAAAGACAACATACCATTCTGAATCGTATGGAATTGTAAAATTGAAGATTTGGCCTGTGGTTTCACTATCATGTTCATAGAGAAATGCGCTCTGTTTTCTGTCCCATCTGGTGTAGTTTTCCGCATCACAGATGAAAAACTCGATATCATAATTGGCTGAGAACGATCCCTCTATTCTCCACCCAGCATCTGCATTTCCGTAAACAACATACAATTCACCAACGCCCAGATCTCTGTCTATGTCAAATGCTTGAGCAATCAATGGCAGTAGTAACAAAATCAGGAGTGATAGACTAATTATTGAACTCTTACGCATTTTTACCCCTAACAAAGAATACTCCTTTTTCGAATATCTGATTTGTGTCTTGTTTGTTAATATTGTAGAGCGCATTACAAATTTTAATTCTCAAAATTCACAAGAGCCTGATTTTGTGACTCAATACGGAATGATGAGCCCCGCCCGATTTAGATAAAGAATTGTATATCCATAATCTTTATTGCAAAAACCTCCTGATTCACACGGTCCGAATGTCTGATGATATATCCCCAAAAGATGTGAGTGAATCTGAGCGAATTCTTCAAAGAGCTACGGAGAATGATATTATTCTTCGTTTAGCTGGTGGTTTAGCCATTCGGGAACATTGTAAGGAGATTGTTTTTTGCGAGCGAAAATATGCCGATATTGATTTTGTTGGGCTTTCACACCAATCTCATCAAATTATTAAAACATTCGAAGAACTCGGATACATCGAAAAACGAAGCATGACAATCGCCACAAGTGGTACAAGATTGTTATTTGAAAAACCTGGTTCTGCTGATCATGTCGATGTATTTCTAGATAAAATCAACATTGAACATATGATAGACCTCAGAAATCGACTCGCAAATGAAGAGCGGACTGTGTCGGTGAGCGATCTACTCTTGATCAAGCTTGCTATCTCCCGACTTAACGAAAAGGATTTCCGTGATATGTTCACTCTTCTCAAAGATCTGAAGGTAGGTTATGATGACACAGCTGGGACAATCAATGCTGATTATATTGCTAAACTCTGCTCCAGCAGTTGGGGGCTCCATAAGGACATTCTGATGAACATTGAGAGATGCTTAGATTTTGTTAATAACTACGATTTTCAGCCAGATGAAAGAGCCAGAATTATCGACATATTGGAAATACTGAAAGCCAGAATTTTGACCCATCATAAAACAACCCATTGGAAACTTCGTGCCTTGTTTGGAACCAGTATACCTTGGCGAAGAGAAATCGAGTTAGAAGGTGTAAAAGCGGTTTCTGTGGAAAAGGATGGTGGGCCCGGCGCGATTTGAACGCACGACCGACAGGTTATGAGCCTGCTGCTCTACCAAGCTGAGCTACGGGCCCCGATTCAGAACAAGGCATTTGCACTTGCTATGAGATATTAAAGTTGCGAATGGTTTCAAATAGTCGTCTATCATTGCATCTCAAATTACTAACGATTCGTAGCACTTGGACTGTCAAGAAGTTGTTCAGATTCGTATATTTCCAATTGAACTTTTTCGGACTTTATATTCAACGGGAGCAAACATCGAGGCAAATCCAAGGTGCGAACTCTATGATTCTAATGTTCACCTCCGATCACTGTATATGGTGTGGGTCACTCAAATCAATGATCGAAACTGAAAGTGAGGCGTTGGGACTTGAGCAAAACATCTACGAGGTTGACGTTGAAAGGCAATACCGAATTGCAGAAGCATATGGCATCTTAGTTGTACCGACTCTCGTAGCTGGGTCGTTTAAAATCTCAGGAGTTCCCTCATCAAGTGACCTCCGTTCATTCTTGCTTCAGGCTGTATCAAGCGGATTTCTCATATATGGAAGAAAGAGCGTCAAGTCCGTTCTTCAAGAGGTCCATAAGCTTAGAGCCTCTGAGTCTTTGAAGGAAACAGTAGTCCGACCAGCATCATAGCTTAAACGCGACCTCTGCATAATCTTAATAACAGCAACACAAAGTTTTCGATGCTACCCAGCCCCGGTAGTGTAGCCCGGTCCAGCATCTAGTCTTTTCTTAGGGTTCATTCATTTTATATTCTCAGGTGTCAAAATTTGGCATGTAATATTGCTATGAGAGAAAAAAGACAGGTGGATGTGCATCAAGAAGGTACAGAGAAGAGTGGGCAAAGAAGGTTTGTTGCTGCTTTTCTTCTTACAGCAATGCTTCTGCTTTCCATCGGTGGTCTATCATACATTACATTTCAACAGGTCCAGACCACAGTGGTTTACGAGGCGTGGGACGTCACTCTGGCACTCGGAGTTGAGTGGCTCTATGGCGAGTTTAGAGGCATCGACCCACCTGATGGTGTAGACCTTGGATTGGGCATTAGGGGTAATATCGCAGAGGGAACTGGAGGAAGCGTGCGTTACAATTTTGATTATAGAAGAATGACGCTCGTCGAGTATCTTCAGTTGAATGAAACAGAACATGAACTCATGTTGTCAAGTAGTGAAACTGGTGAGTATGGTCTCATTGGATCAACCTTTGGTGGCGGAGGTTTGAGTGGACCAATCAACGATTATACATATGTCTGGTTTCTTCGGTTTCTAGAGGTCGGGGGAAGGACTATAGGAAGTATCACTATTTCATTCCAGATTTACATTCATCCGTTTCCGTTTTGAAGGTCCTCTACGCAATCTTAATAACAGCAACACAAAGTTTTCGATGCTACCCAGCCCCGGTAGTGTAGTCCGGCCCAGCATCTAGGCCTTTCGAGTCTAAGACCCGGGTTCGAATCCCGGCCGGGGCACCATCCTCATTCAATCTAAAGACGTACTCTTATTTCTCTGATTTTATAAAACAAAAACAAGGATTTGTGAGTAATCAATTTTGATTACCCACAACTTAGCAGCAGCCGTAGCTGCTACTTTAGATTACTTATTGGTAAATATTCTAGTATCTGGAACGTCTGTTGTTCCCACCATAGCCGCTACTGCTACGACGATTTCTATCACCATAGCCTCCGCCGCCATAGCTGCCATCTCGACTGCCATAACTTCCACTGCTAGATCGGCTGTTGTGTCTACCACCGCCGCTGTAGCCTCCGCCACCTCGGCCGCCACCACCATAGCTCCTACGGGGTCTGTCGTCCTCGTGTTCTTCAGCTGACATATCAACACTCATGTTGACTTCTTCGATTGCATCTTCTGCCTGCTCGAGCTTGCCGTACCTGCCAACATTCAATCGTAAGTTTCCTCGAAAGAGTCCCGTGTATCCATTGGTTAGATTGTAAGTAGCACCTTCTTCAATGCTATCAATTGCATCATCCCAGAGTGGAACTTGTACAATTCCACTGGCGTCACCAACTGTGATATCACAGACTCGATGAGATGACCCGTCGTTGCGGGATTCGATCTCACGCTCTTCACCTATACTAGTCACCTTGAAAGAAATGGTGACATTTTTCATTCGTGGCTTGAGTTCAGCCACTGTAGCCTCAATTGGCTCACGTTCTTCATAACTCATTGTTATTCACTCGCTATTTGCGATATGCAAGTTGTCAAAACTAGCGGTTCCTTCTGTGAAATTTGCGATGCCTGAAAAAACAAACTCGATAATTCCTGTGATAGAAAGTGCGTTTCGCTTCTCGTGTACCTGCAATAAGATTCTCAGAATCGTTCCTTATGAACTTGTGTACAGCGGCCTTAAACTGAAAATCGTGATTAATCTCGATACTAATTCATTGATAAAAGCATATGAAAATCTGAAGATTTGTACGAATGCGTCAATGCTCCAGATGATATCACATCCACTCCACTCTTGGCGTAATCCCTAATGTTTTCTTCACTGATTCCTCCAGAGACCTCCAGTATCACTTTGTCACGTGTCCCATCCGCTTTAAGGACCTCAACGAGTCCACCAACATCTTTTGGTTTGAAGTTGTCTAATAGGATTATGTCCGCTCCTGCCCCTATTGCTTCTTGGACTTGTTGCAGTGTTCTTGCCTCACAAGATATCTTCTTACTAAATGATGTCTTCTCCTTGGCTGCGGTAACAGCTGCACGTACTCCACCAGCTGCTGTGATATGGTTGTTCTTTATCAGGATCATATCATCAAGCGCATATCGGTGTGGGTCTCCGCCTCCAATCATTACAGCTCGCTTTTCAAAGAATCTAAACCCGGGAGTTGTTTTTCTTGTGGAAGCAATTCTGATTTTAGGGTTCTCTTTTCTTGCGGCATCAACCATATGGTAGACCTTTGTTGCTATTCCGCTCATCCTCTGAACAATGTTCAGACAGACCCGTTCAACTGTTAGTAAACTCCATGCAGAACCCCTCAGACGCATTACTGGTTGCTGAGGATCTACCCAATTCCCTTCGAAAGCAAGTATCTCATAGGTTAGCCCAGAGAAATCTGCTATTGCTGCCACCTCTTCAATTCCTGCTAGTACTGATCGCTCTTTTGCGTAAATCGTGGCTAATGCCTTCATATCTTCTGGCACAGTAAATTCGGTTGTAATGTCACCAGATCTAACATCCTCTTCAATGAATCTCTTTAGACTCTCTATTGCTTCTGGAGGAAGGTTACCAAATCTCATTCAATCACACCTCGGATGTTTTGGGTTTCTCACAATCTTACCCCTTGGTTTTTCCTCACCAAAAATCTCTGCTTGAAAGGACATAAATTCAGTCTCAGGGTCTTTCCAAATATCAGCTGGTAATCCAGCTTTGTTGCAAGTGTGCTCTAAGAACTCTCGAGTGTTCCATTTCCAGTCTACTGGTACCTGAGGAAGAAGGAGTCCACGGAACATACCTCTGATGGCAATCAATCCATCCCTTCCGACCTTTACGAGGCCCAATAACTCCTCTGGCTTTGAATACTGTATCTTTTTTGGAGGGGTAAGGACGCTCAAATCCACTATAATCTTATCAAGCTCTTTTGGTGTGACTGGTGGAAAACGTGGATCGTTTACTGCAGAGTCCACCGCGGAATCAATTGTAGCCTCGACAAGAGGTTGAGATGGGTATGGTCGACCTATACAACCTCTCAGATTAACGCGATTCTCAAAGACTGCGTTAAGTGTGACAAATACCCCTGATTTAGAGTGCAGATGCTCTGGAGTTTCCTCTGGCACTTCTGGTTTTTGTTTAGTCTGTACAATTTCATCCACAGTTTTTCTCGCCAAATTAACAAGAAAAATCCCATCATCATCAGAGTATGTATATGTCACTAAGTATCAACTCGGTCTGTCTTTGCAATTTCATCGTTATTTATCTTGCACTCTTCAAGATTTCCTGACTGGTACTTTCCCTGCAATACTTGGTCCTGTGACAAACTCACCATTATCAAACACAACCACGCCTCCAACAATAGTGGTCACAGTACGGGCTAAAACCCGTTTCCCCTCAAAAGGAGTAACCTTCGCTTTTGAGAAGAAGTTACTGCCTTTTATTGTTCCTTCTTGAATGCGTGCTAATACAATATCCGCATCATATCCCTTAGCAAGAATACCTTTTGTTTCAAGTCCAAGAATCCTTGCAGGTGCAGAAGAACAAGCTCTCAGATAGTCTATCCATGTTAATCGCTTCTCAAACACTTCGGTCAACATGAGTGGAAGAGTGGTTTCGAGACCTGGTATTCCTGAGGCTGCTTTCAGAAAAGGTGCTGTTTTTTCCCATTTCTTATGAGGTGCATGGTCAGACGCAACACAATCAATTGCCCAAATTTTGCATAAAGCCTCCATTAGCATTTTGTTGTCATAAGGGGACCTCAAGGGCGGAAGCATTTTGGCTACACCATCATCATGGACAAAATCGCCTCCTGAAAGGAATAAATGGTGAGGAGTGACTTCTGCAGTCAATGTATCTTCAGCTCGGTTTTCATGAATCAGTCTGGCCGTAGCAGCACAGCTGACATGACATACATGCAGCCTAGCCTCGTACTCGATTTTAGCATCAATGAAGGATTGTACTGATTTGACCTCATCCTCACAACTGTGTGCCAGGAAGAACTCCTCCATGTTCTTTGGCACTTTTTTCTGATTAGGCACATCTGGATGAAAAAGGAGTGGAATCCCACTTGATACTGCCAATTTGGTACAATCCCTAATTCTATCCTTTGTGTATTTTGTTTGCTTGTCCAGAGGTGAATGTGGATAGACCTTCAATCCCAGAATATCCTTAATCATTTGAATATCGAAATCTTCAATGTTGTGAGGTATTCCAGCATAGAACCCAACATTCACATAGCTTAACCGCTGCGCTCGAGCTATCTTCTCATCAAGCGTTTTTTTGTCAAGAACCGGAGGATTTGAGTTCGGCATATCAACAACTGTCGTTACGCCACCTGCAGCTGCAGCCATGGTGCCTGTTTCGTAGTCCTCCTTATCAGACTCCTTAAGATCACGGAGGTGAACATGAATGTCTATCAGACCCGGAAGAATATAGAGCCCTCTACTATCAATCGAATTAAAACATTGAGGCTCTTCCCCGTGTTTGTAAACACCCTCAATCTTGCCATCGTCGATTGCCACAGATCGTATGGTTTCACTACCATTCTCTATGAAAATGCCATCTTTGAGAACCATATCAACGGTCATGTGACATCAACGCCAGTGTTGCCAGCGCAGATTGATCCTGGACTAACTTCTATTCTGAGGTTTCCGGGACCTTAAACTTGTTTGCAACGAATTCTGTGAAATCTGTTGCGCTAATCATCCCTACAAGTCTATTTCCCGCACCAACAACAGGCAAGGAACTAAGCTTTGCCTCTAGCATCTTTACTGAGGCATCTGCAATCGAATCATCAGGGTCTACAAGGGGAGGTTGTTGGAGCATTGCATCTACCACACGAATCTGTCTGACCTGATTTGCACGGTGCTTGTCAGGCACCTCCACAGTGAACCTAGCCATTGCCTCCGCAACCATCCGTTCTGTGATTAGTCCCAAAACTCGACCACCATCAGTGACGGGAATACCTGAATAACCTGCCGCAAGCATGTCTCCTCTGGCCTTCACAAGACGTGATACCGGATTGACCTGTAGAATGTCTTTTGTGGTCATTAGCTCTTTGACTTTTACATTCTTGAATTTTTGAACTAGCTGGGATATTTGCACCTTTGTGATCACTCCAACAAGAGCGCCCTCATTATCCACCACAGGACAACCACTCATTCCACGCTCAACCATGAGCTGCGCAACATCAGTCACTTCATCATCAGGACCTACCGTAATGACAGTATCAGTCATCGCACTGGATACATGGAGCCTCTTTATTGAGAGAGCTACTACTTTGCTCACTCCCAATCTGTCAGCAATGTCAGCGTACGTGAGAATGCCTTTAACATCCCCGTTCTCAACTACAATTAGCCTTTCTACACCCTTCTTCTCTAATTGTTCGAGCGCGTAGGACAGTCTCTGGTCCTTATCAATAGTTACTGGCTCGACCATAATTTGGCTCACTTTCACATCAATAGTCTCCTATCAAATTTGTACTTGCACGATACAAGTTGGTTAATGACTGCGCGACCAACTAACTACGACAATTCTCACACAAATACTCGCCATCTTCCTCGATCAGATCAGTCGAGTATTCACCACAGCTATCACACTCGCCTCCATAGGCAATATCTTCGTCCTCCTCTTTGATCTCGACACCCTCACTCCTGAGTCGTAGTGACTCTACAAGGATATCGATAAGCTCAGGAGACCAACGAAGTAGGTCTCTTGAAGTTATAATTCCAGCCAAAGAGTCGTTCTTCAAAACCGCAACACGGCGAATGTTGCTTCGTGCCATTACCCGCATAGCTTCAGTCAGTGCAGTTCCAGGTTCAACATGAATTATAGGTGATGACATAATTTCTCGAGCTGCTGTGCTCTTTGCATCCCTCTCTTCTGCTATAACGCGCCTAACAATGTCAGACTCAGTTATTATTCCCAGAGGACGGTCTTCATCAACGATGATTATAGAACCTATGTCCATCTTAGTCATAGATGTGGCAACATCGAAGACTGTTGCATCTGGAGGCATCGTCACGACATTAACAGACATGATGTCTCTCACAAACATTGAATGAGAGGAATCAGACATTTCTTTTACCTCAATTTTATAGAAGTTGGTCAGACGCCCAGCCCACCAACTGGCAGAGTGTCTTCTCGAGCTGGATTGCCACTTGTCTGATTTTAAATGTGTCTGTACTCTCATATATATGGGCGACTCTCAATTATTGGAGATCTAACCTTCCACCACCAGCAGGTAAAACTCGCATCATATCTTCTTGAGGTATCTGGCTGACTAGTGCAGACTTCTCATCAGGTACTAGCCCTTTGAGTCGATTGATCACTTCATTTACAAGTTGTCCTTTTTTCGTGTCACCTGGGGTCACTTGTACATAGAACTCTGTCTGTGCCTTCATTGCCGAAGGAGGACCTGATATTGGAACAGCATATTCCTCCTCTAGTATAATTCCAACTGCAAGTTCTATTGGTACTTTGCGGATGTAGTTCTTTGAACCATAAATCATCACAGCCCCTGTTGGTAAATACTCCCCTGAGGGCGGACTGAAGCTCACTTGCTCTGGATTCACCCAGTATGCATCACCATTAGATAACTTGTCCTGCCAAGCGCTTGAAAACGTCACTGCAAACTGTGCAGCCTCTTCTAGTGTTCTCTCTCCAGGGGGTTCATCTGGCACTCTTACAACTGTGTATGGGGCACCGTGCAGAGATGCGTGCAAGAAGACATCATTAGCTTGCATATAGCGCTTCGCAAGGGTTTCGTTACTCTTCACATCTCGCCCACCCAACACTAGAAAGCCCTCAGATGAGATAAACCAACGAAACTTCTCGTACCATCGTTTCTTTCTCGTTCTCAAAGGAACTCTCTTGGTTTCAGGTTCGGATACTGCAATTTCCAAGTTCTCCAGCTTTTCTCTCGTCTTCATGATCTGTTTTTTAGCGCCTTCTACCTTTGATTCTGATTTCTTAGCTTGCTCATAGGCAAGAGAAGCGTTATCTTGTGCCGATAACCTGATGTCCAATATCACATCATTACCATTTAGTTTCACTATAATCTGGCCTTGTGATGGGAGAATTCTCTGAACCAATTGGGCTGAAGGTATTCCCTGTTCTCGTCCCTCATCAACCTTGGCAATAATCTCCTCCCATTGCATTCCACCTGTTCTAGCCTTCGTGATGGTATCCAGAACCTCTTGTAGACTGGCAAAATGCATGTAAATTAGTTCACCATTGATCCTGAGTGTCTTTGCTTTTGTGTCTAAATTGTCTATGCTCTCATTCTGTTTTTCTATTATCTTTTGTAGCCGTTTTTGTTCCCTTGAAAGAGCATCCTGTTCTTGCTCATCTTCCAATTCAATCTCAGCCACTCCTGAATACTCATCAATGGCTTGACTAAAGGTATCAAATGTCTGTACTGGTAAGTCCTGATATAGCTCGAACCGGAATGGCAAGAACGCAATAAACTCTGGGTCCTCATCCTCTGTGGGTTCGTCATCAAGAACTATGTTTGGCTCATTTACACCTCTCTTCAATTTTTCAACAAAATGAGTCAATCCCGTTTGGAGATCAGATAAAGTCTGGCTATCAATATCAGAAACCATTACTTTTGGTGAAACCTTTGCAAGTGCACATATCTCTTCGCAGCTCAAAGAATCAAGATTAAACCGACTTGACAAAGTCCGTACGATATTTGCATCTGAATCCGAGATAATTTCTTGAAGTGAGTCTGATTCGAGATTTAACACATCAAGTCCTCGCTGTGGTGGAAATTCATACATTGCCTTTGGTATTATATCGCGGTCTCGCATCCTTCTGTATCTCATAGCAATAAAGATGGTATCCTCAGGATCGAGAAGAAGGAGATTACCATTACCAAACAGCTCAGCAACAAGTTTGTATGTGCTCTCATCATCACCCACTTCAATTATGACAATTCTATCCAGATTGTGTTGTCTAACTGAGATGACCCGCTTATCTCTTAGATATTTTCGCAAAACAACACAGTACTTTGGTGGAACCCGTGGTGCTTTTCGTCTGTATTCTGTTAGATGGATACGATGACCTGGATGTATGAGTAGCTGTGATGTACCACCACCGGGAATGTAGAGTTTGAGAACAAAGATATCTCCATATTGGTACACATTTTTGATGAAGGCTCCTTCTGCTGACTCCTTTATCTCTGGCAGAATCAGCCTGATGTCAACATTACTCATCGAGTCCTTCATTTCCAATCATCTCGCAATCAAACCGACACGATTATAACCTCGTCGATTGAACCACCCAGCAAACAGACAGTGATTGACAATGAATCTCACTCCTTTAAAGAACCTCTTCAAACGCATGTTTGGCAGATGGACTGATTCCCCAAATGACCAACAGTACTATGTGAAGATTTTCTTTGCTCTGACTAGCGCTCTGATCTGTGGTATTACAGGACCTATATTCGCAGGCACACGAGGAGTGATATTCGGTTTCCTTCTCTACATACTATCTCTCTATGTCATACGATATCTACTAGAGATTGATCTTGAAACCCTTGGAGGTACGCAGAAGATGATTACAAACTCATTGCCTTCGTACTTGATGCTATGGGTTGTTCTGTGGACATTGATGTATGCTTTCACAATCCCATCTGAGATTCTAGCAACACTCTGATTCTCTTGAGGGAAACTAGAGTCTTATCTGACCATTTCTTTTGGGAGATGAAACAGCCTCTTCATAACTCCAAGAGTCACTCTTTTAGAATTAGCAAGTCTAGAATTGTGAGGTCTTGGAAAAAGAAGCACTGCTTGAAGAATTACTTAGAACAAGGCAAGCATCTGAATTGCAAGATAGCTCACCAAGAGAAATGGTATCAATGGTGGAGTTCCATTTTCATTATCTCTTTTGAATCTCCAGTAGAGATAACCTCCTAGAAGCATAATGCTCAACTCTCCTCCAAGGGCTACTATTGCTTCCAAAACAGGTTGATTCCATACTCCTAGCTCAATGCCTGGACTGACTAATGCCAAAACAATCAAAACTTTGACATCAGCTCCTCCCATCGATCCGATTCTATACAAAACGTATGCGAGTGGGACAACTAGGAGTATAGCAGTCGCATGTAGAATAACATTAGACACAAAGTGACCGGTGAGTATCAATATGATACAACCCAAAAAACCTCCTGCAAGGACAAAATCGTTCTTGACTCTTCTATCACGGATATCAAGAATTGAATAGATTGCTAGGAGCGATAAGATGGTGAAAAACGTCAAAACGGAGGTAAGCGTCAAGTCAAGAACCATCAGTCATCGTACTCCTATTCTTTAATCAGAACAATCCTGTATATAGTCATAGCCTTTGGTCTTGATAGTAACACAGATTAAGTACCCCTATGTTCTCGCGACTTGTGTGTCGGACTGATTAATAGTCCTTCACAAATTCACAGTTCAGAAGCTGATCGAATGAAAGACCCGTATCAAGTAATTCATGATACTACTTTTTGTCTGCTAGAGAAGGCGGTAACCGAACTTCCTTCAGATGTCAAAGCGGCCCTTGAGGCTGCAAGGAATAACGAAACAGATGAAATCGCAAAGACCCAGCTCTCTGCTATTCTTACAAATCTGGAGATAGCAAAGACTGGTGTTCCAATGTGTCAAGACACAGGGATCATGATCTTCTATGTCAAAGCGGGTGCTAAATTTCCCTTCATGGGTGAAATCAAAGCAGCACTCAAAGAGGCAAGTCGTAAGGCAACAAAAGAGATTCCCATCAGACCAAATGCGGTCCATCCAATTGTTGGAGGAAACTCTGGTGATAACACAGGGGTGAAGATACCATGGATAAACTGGGAGATTGTCGATGGTGACTCTGTAGAGATAACAGCGTTCCCAAAGGGTGGAGGTAGTGAGAATGTCAGTATCGTGGGAATGCTAAAACCAGGGGTTGGTTTGACTGGAGTGAAGAAGCTCGTGGTTGACAATGCTCTCTCTTACATGGGTAAAGCCTGTGCTCCCAATATCATCGGTGTGGGTATCGGTGGTGGTTCGGATATATCAATCAAGATTGCAAAACAGCAACTATTGCGTCCTCTTGACGACAAACACCCAGAACCTGAGGTTGCCAAGATTGAGGAAGAGCTCATGGATGCTATCAACTCGACAGGAATTGGACCCATGGGTCTTGGAGGAAAGACTACAGTTCTCGGGGTAAAGGTTGATTATGCCATGAGACACCCCGCCAGCTTGCCTGTTGGTGTAGCTGTCCAATGTTGGGCTGCGAGGCGTAGTACTGCAATAATCACGAAAGACCTGAAAGTAACCTATCTGACACATCCAATGGAGGGAAACTAAGATGGTTGAGTATCACCTGACAACCCCAATCTCGGAAGAAGATGCTCGAAAACTGAAGGTTGGTGATGTGGTCTATGTCACTGGTGAACATGTCTATACCGCCCGAGATGAAGCACATGAACGAGCCCTGCATATGTTTGAGAAGGGTGAAAAAACTCCTGTAGACTTCGAGGGTAGTGTGGTTTATCATGTTGGTCCTGTGGCTTGGCAAAAGGATGGCAAGTGGATCATTGTATCAGCTGGTCCCACGACAAGTGGTCGGTTGGAGATGTTCGAGGATGAGTTCCTCCGCAAGTACAAAGCTCGAATCATAGTAGGAAAGGGTGGAATGGGTAAAAAGACTCTAGCAGCTCTGAAAGAAGTGGGAGCTGTTTATTGTAGCTACACTGGTGGATGCGGTGCCCTTGCAGCCAAGGGATTGAAAGAAGTCCGTGCCTATGAATGGCAAGATCTTGGTATGCCTGAAGCACTTTGGGTCATCACAGCTGAGGAATTTGGGCCTCTACTTGTCACCATGGACTCGCATGGAAATAGCATGCATGAAGATATGGATAAGCTAGTAGCAAGTCGAAAAGCGGAAGTCTACTCCAAAATTGGCATCAAAGAATGACTCTAAGTGTAAGGCAGACCTTTGTCTGCCTCTCTCTTTTAATTGGTTTCAACAGTAACTCTTAAAGAGAGGCTAAAGCCCCGACGGTTCAACCAAGGAATGTATTTTCCATCGGAGGACTGTAGTTGGACTACAAGACAATCATGTGCGACGTTCTCGTTGTAGGAGCTGGTGGAGCTGGGTGCCGTGCTGCAGTAGAAGCCTCAAAACACAACCTGGACGTCATCATGCTAAGCAAGGAGCTCCTCGGTAAGGCACATACCGCCATGGCTGAGGGTGGCTATAATGTGTCTCTGGGTAATGTAGACCCAGACGATAACCCTGAAACTCACTTCAAGGACACTATTGTCGGTGGCAATTACCTGAACAATCAAAAACTAGCAGAAATACTTGTGAGAGATGCCCCACAGAGAATATTTGATCTAGAGGACATGGGTGCTGTCTTTGATAGGACTCCAGAGGGCAAGATCGCTCAAAGAACATTCGGTAAGCAGAGTTGGCGAAGAACTGCATATGCGTCTGACAGGACTGGTTCTGAGATAATGGTCACCCTCACAGAGGGAATTCGCAAATCATCAGTTCGGGTTTTTGACGAAGTGTTTGCCACGAAACTCTTGGTGACAGATGGTCGAATTTCAGGTGTCTGTGCTGTAGACCTGAAGTATGGCGACTACCTTGTGTTTCGAGCGAAAGCGGTAGTCATGGCTACTGGAGGTGCTGGTAGAATCTTCAGCGTAACAAGCAATGCACAGCTAGACGTTGGGGACGGTTACGGAATGGCATACGAGGCTGGTTGTGAGATGATGGACATGGAAATGATCCAGTTTCATCCCACAGGGATGGTCAAGCCCGAGTCCGCCAAGGGACGCCTAGTCACAGAAGCAGTTCGCGGTGAAGGAGGAATCCTTCTGAATAATAAGGGCGAGCGATTCATGAACCGATATTATCCAGAGGTCATGGAGCTTGCAGGCCGTGACCAAGTTGCACGATCTATCATGACCGAGGTCCGTGAGGGGAGAGGGTCTCCGGATGGAGGTGTCTACCTAAGTATAGCACATCTTCCAAGGTCTATTATTGAGTTTAGACTAGAAAGCATGATTGAACAGTTCGAAGATGCTGGAGTTGACATCCGAGAAGAACCAATGCAAGTGTCACCAACTGCACACCATTTTATGGGTGGCATCAAGATTGATGAAAACTCAGCCACGAATATTCCAGGTCTCTATGCGGCTGGTGAGTGCACTGGAGGAGTCCATGGTGGAAACAGACTTGGTGGGAATGCGCTCGCAGATACTCAGGTTTTTGGGGCTCTATCTGGAGAAAATGCAGCCAAGTATGCGAAAAGAACTACTCACCAAGGTATTAACCGAAAAGAGATTGCTTCTGAGTTTGAAAAGCTTGAAGCAATGCTGAACCGCAAGGAAGGCATTTCCCCTGCTGATGCACGAGATGAGCTTACTGAGCTTATGTGGAGTAAAGTCCAGATTTTCAGAAAGGAAGATGAGATGCAATATGCTGTCAAAGAACTCAGACGAATCGAGAAAGAAATAGTTCCCAAGATTAAGGTCGATGTTCCAGTGAAACGTTTCAATCCAGGCTGGCATCAGGCAATAGAGTTTGCTCATATGGTAACAACAGCCAGAATGGTTGCGGAGGCTGCTGTAATGAGGAAAGGAAGCAGGGGTGCTCACTATCGAGTTGATGCTGACCCCAATGATAAGGGCTATTACAACATCATCGTTCGCAAGGGTAAAGATGGCGAGATGGAGCTGCGAAAGGAAGACCTAGTGATTACTAAAATCACACCACCATGAGGAGGCTAGAAGATGGCAAAGACAATCAAAACAAGAGTGCAGCGCTACAATCCTGACAGTGATGATGCACCATACTTCCAAGAGTTTGATGTTGAATTCGAACCTGGAATGACTGTTCTAGATGCGCTACTCTATATTCAGGACAAATTCGATTCAAGTTTAGCATTTCGCTGGGAGTGTAGAGGTGGCCAGTGTGGTTCCTGTGCTGTGAAAGTCAACAGAACAGCCCGCATCGCATGCAGAACTAAAGTTAATCCTGAGGAGAATCTAGTCCTCGAACCTCTGGAAAAGATGCCTATCATAAAAGACTTGGTTACTGACATGGCCCAAACATCCTTCCGTATTAGACGGATTCGTCCCTATGTTGCACGCGACAAACAACCACAACATCCAGAGATCATTCATGCTGAAGAGATTGAGAAACTACGTGAGATTCGTAAATGCATCGAGTGTAGTGCGTGCCTCTCAAACTGTCCAATCGTTCACGAAACTTGGGACTATCCTGGTCCGATGATAATTCGTCAAATTGCTAGGCTCGAGCTTGACCCTCGTGATGTTGAGGACCGTGTGGCAATGGCAATGAATGAATCTGTCTACAGCTGTACAACTTGCAAAATGTGCACCGATATTTGTCCGAAAAAGATAGACATTCCTGCGCTAGCTGTGGAGCTACTTCGTGCGAAAGCAGTTGAGGCTGGCTATCCATTGGCAGAAGGCCAACAAGCCTTTCTTGATTCCATTAATGAAACGGGTAGAGCAGTACCTGTAAAGGACGCTCCTCTTCTCAAACAGGTTGAAGATGCAGAATTCTTTGTTGATAATCCTCGTGGTCGTGTTGCTTTCTTCACCGGATGTCTCATTGACTACCGGATGCAAAATACTGGGAAAGCATTGATTGACGTCCTGAATCGCAATAATATCGATGTCGTGGTTCCGAAGGAACAGTGGTGTTGCGCGAGTCCAGCTTTCAGAACAGGGGACCTCAACACAGCTCATGCTGCAGCACGAAGAGTCACTGAGATATTCGAAGAAGCATGTAAGCAGTACAACTGTGATACGGTGGTAGTTGCATGCGCGGGATGCGGCAAGACCCTGCGCGAAGACCATCGACCTTTCATTGAATCAGAGCGTGGTGAACCTCCACTCTACAAGGTGCATGATATGGCTGAATATATGATACAAGTGATTGGTAAGGAGAACATAGTTCCACCAAAAGGTGAGATCAAGATGAAGGTCACCTATCACGAACCTTGCCACTTGGGCAGGGGTCAGCATGTGTATGATGAACCAATCGAGCTTCTCAAGATGATACCTGGTGTGGAATACATCGATGATCCTTACAAGAATCGTTGTTGTGGTGCTGGTGGTGGAGTCCGTGCAGGCCTGCGTGAACTATCCCAAAAGATTGCCTTAACAAAGAAGGCGTACATTGAAGCGACTGGTGCCGACATGGTGACTACTGAATGTCCTTTTTGTACGATTCAAATCAATGATATGATGAAAGAATCAGACATGCAGGTTCGGTACATTCCTGATCTTCTTGCTGAGTCTTATCGAAAGGGAGAGGGAAAGTAATTCTTGAGAGGGTATCTCCCTCTCTCTCGTTCCGCATACATGCTTGAATGGGGATTAGAATCAGAAGAACAATTACCACTCACTCAGATGTTTTCGAAGCATTCTATGAACCTGAAGAGCTGCTAAATCACTTGGCACTAGATTATGGTCTACAAGACTCCAAGCTGCTTGAGTGAAGATCATCACATGAGATGCACGCGGTTCACTTAGAAGAGCCGCCATGATGTATTGACAACATCGAACGGTTTGCCACTCATCATCAAACTCAGGAATTCTATTCTCAAACTCACTCGACTTCTCCTGAGTCATAGTTGTCCAAATCTCAGAAATATCGCTCGAAGTGGCCCACTCTTGAACGTCCTTTGTGTGAGGAAGTCTGATAATTTCGGGCTGTTGTGTCCAGTCTGTATCTACTTGTTTCTTCACAACCTTTTCGTATACTAAATCACCATCAGAGACTATTGGACTACCAATGTTCCGTTTTAATTTCTCAATAAGCCAAAGAGTCACTTCTTTAGTCACAAGCCCCCTTTGGTTGGCATCTGCAATTCTCTGAGCAAAGATTGTGTTGTGTCCAAGAATTCCATAATTCACAACAGAGTTCAAGAAGACATTCCGATACTCAACCAGACTGATCGGTTTCACAAGTCTAGATAGATTATCATCATGAGAGAAGCCATCTGGAGATTTTGAGGGTACTTTTCTCACAAGATACTCCATTAGATGCCACAAGGATGCAATCTGCGGTCGAGTATATTCAGCGTTTGGTAACTCAAGAATGAGTGAAACTGGCATGATGAAGGCATGTCCTAGTTTATCAGGTTCTTCTGCAGCCAGTGAAGCAATCATGCGTCGTAGCCTAATAGGTTCATCTTTGGATGCCAGAATTAGTGCGGCTTCCCAAGAACCTACCAGACTCTTCTGTCGGATTGTACTCTCAAATTTGCGTAAAGCGTTATCAGGAGAATCAATACTCTTCTCGACATTGTAACTTGGTCCTTTCTCAAGATTCCAATGGTCAATATCTGCTAAATGCAGTGCAAGGCGTTCAATCAATAATTCTTGAACTGCTACCTGATTCTCTTCTTCGAGTCTGATTCTGATTGATTTAGATGGAACCTCAGGTGCAAGTCCAGGATGGCTGCCTAAGTCCTCAATCAATCTGTGAATCGAATTCACCATGATTGTTGAGTGCGGTGTATCATAGGTTCTTTGCTCGTGCCATGCTGCGCCATGCATAAGTACAGCCCAAATCGCCGATGGGCGCGCAGATGGAATCATCTTCCTAATAGCGTTTACAGCCTCTCGATTATCAGCCTTCAGACAAGCCTGAAAGAAGTCCATTTGTATCCACCTAGGAGTACATTATGAAATTATGAATGATTCTTTGCACATGGTACAGGTCACAGTTTCTCCCTTTACTGCAATTCGTTTCAAATCATTTTTACAATATGGACACACTGCAATTGTCTTTGGTGGAGGTCCACTCCCGGTTCCAAGAATGAAGTCACCTCGCTCATGATCTATTCTTCCAGACAATTCTCTTCCATCAAGAAGGTCACTGAGGATCTGAGTGGCATTCATTGTTGAAACACCTGCTTCTTGTGCTATCTTCTCCAATGCAAGTCTCCTCATGCCCTCCACTGCTCTTTTCACAGCTGTTACGGGGTCCACTGTGGCCTTCTTTTCAGCAGGCGGTGGATAAAGTTTAGTGGCTTGTAATTCCTTTGGCTCGATTCTTTGAACTGACGACACCGCTTTTGTTGAGCCGCCAGCTTGTTCCAGCTGCTGTTTTAAATTGGCCATTTTACTGTTATACTCTTCTTCTGATACTAATCCCCGCATATAGTCTAAATCGAGATCCTTGATTTGCGACTCAATCCTTGTAATCTCTTCATTCAAGATCGATATTCTCCGTCTTGTCTTCTAACAACATCCTTACATCTTTCAATATAAGCAGAATGCAGTCGAATACAGAATAGTTTCTGATTATGACAAAGGAGCTTTTGACTCCTAGTCACCAAGTCTCTTCCCCTCTGGCAGTTCACCTAGTAGCAAACCATTTTTCTCAGCCTGAGAGATTGCCTTCTTTGCTTTGGAACCACCTATGTTCTCAAGAGCTCCAGCGACAGTTTGTCTAACGAAAACTGAATCGTCATTTAGCGATTCTACTAATGCATCCACAGAGCTCTTGTCCCTCCGTTCACCTAGCTGAGCCGCTGCATGAATCCTTACCATGTATCTTTGGTCTGCCAATGCAATTAACAACACGCGTGTAGCACCGGGATGTTTCAAAGCACCAAGACGTTCGACAGCTCCTAGACAAACCTGTTCATCATCACTATGTATCTCGTTTTCTAGTTCGCTAAGCATCTCTCTATCATTTTTACTGAGAGTTTTCTTTGCAGGTTTTTTCTTCACAGCCTTCTTAGGTGTTGATTTCTTTTCACTTGGCTTCTTAACGGAGGTTTTTTGGATCTTGGTAGTCTTCTTTTCTGTAGTTTTCTTCTTGGACTTAGACACCTTCTTTTTGGCTGGCGTGGATGAAGTCTTCTTACTGTCTGTTGTCTTCTTCTTTGCTTCCTTAGGTGTCTTTGACAAGGTGACTCCCTCTTACATCACAACAGAATAATCCTTCCGTTAACACTGATTCATATAAAGGGTCTGACCTTTGACTATATCGGAAATGACTTAACAGGACTTCAGACATGTAGCCTTTGGTGTGACTAAGTGCACGAATTCTCCGCAGCCTGCTCAATTGTGGATACCGCACTCGAAGCTGCAACTAGCAATAGGGCATCAAAGGTGTCAATTGTGAATGTAGAAGTTGGAGAATTCACATTCCTTATTCCTGACCAGCTCATTTTCAATTTCGAAATTGCCAGCAAAAACTCAATTCTAGAAGGTGCAGAGCTAAGAATCAAGACGGTTCGAGGGCGGCTTCTCTGTAATGACTGCGGATTTGAAGGCGAGTCAAAAATAGACCCAGATATTCCAAATCAGATAGCTGTTTTTGCGCCTATGAAGTGTCCAAAATGTGGAGGTAGTTCCACTAAAATCACAGGTGGAAAGGACTTCGTAATAACAAGTATAGAAGCAGAGGTTGTTGACTCCTCGATGGCTTAGAAGCAGCTAGTCACAAAAACCAATTTCTTAGATCAGTATCGCATTCAGGATACC
Source organism: Candidatus Thorarchaeota archaeon MP11T_1 (assembly GCA_002825515.1). The sequence continues at coordinate 70,313 of PJET01000004.1, forward strand.
ATCTTGGCCTGGTCTGCTTGTGACCCTGGCACGACCCTTTGAAGTTTTAATTATTGTACCGCGTGTGATGACTTTCCTCCGTTGATAGTCCATATTAGCTGGATTTTTCTCGACATCCTGTAGCTCAGCACGGTACGTGACATTTTTTGATGGGTCTGTGACGTTAACCTGAGTTAGACGAAGAGCTGGAGTTTTCTTTGCTTTACTTCTGCTATCGATTGTTCTCCTTTTGGTTTCACCCATTAGAGTTTCAGTTGGAGTTCGCCCCATCTGGTGCTTTCTCTTGCCTCTGAAACGCCTTAATCGAGCTCCAGTGGAAGTACGTGTGGATCTTCTATGCCAGACACCCATTTCTGACTACCTCTTGGTTAAGTCAATGAGGCTCCTTGTAGATTCGTTTTAAATCTTGCTTCGTGGCCAACTTCACTATATGACCAAAGCGACCTCTTCAAATACTTTCATGGGTTGCTTCAGAATACCACTTAGCCGGAGGATCGATAATGTCTAAGATTGAAACCGCACATGGCGCGGGTGGAAAGCTAATGCAGCGTTTATTGGAAGGTGTCATAATCCCTTCTTTTGGTCGAAGGAAGATTGGGGACATAGGTCTCGATGAGATGGATGATGGTGCTACATTTCAAACTGCAGGTGCCAACTTAATTGTCTGCACTGATGCCCATACTATACATCCAATTATATTCCCAGGGGGTGACTTAGGAAAACTTACGGCTTGTGGTACCATTAATGACTTGGCTGTAATGGGAGCTCGGCCAATTGCAATGACAAACACCGTTATAGTAGAGGAAGGATTTGAAATCACCCAACTCAAAACTATACTACAGTCTCTCAACAGCATCATTGAACCTCTTGGTGTAGCGATGATAGCTGGTGATACAAAGGTCATGCCTTCTGGTACCCTTGATGGAATCGTGATGACAACTACAGGCATAGGGATTCCCCACTTGGACCATCCTATCAAAGACAGTGGTGCCAAACCAGGTGATGATATCATCCTTACAGGACCAATTGGAGATCATGGAACATCATTACTCGCACATCGAGAAGGATTGAAGTTTGATACTGATTTGATAAGTGATGTCGCACCTCTCTGGGATCCTATTCACTCATGCCTTGACGTTGGAGGGGTCCATGCCATGAAAGACCCAACTAGAGGTGGTACTTCCGTCGCCTTGAACGAGATCGCGTTGAAATCTAAGGTTGAATTTGAACTGCATGAAGACCTAATTCCTATTCGTCCGGCAGTACAGTCATTGTGTAATGTACTGGGCTTGGATCCCCTTCATATGAGCTGTGAAGGTACCGCAGTGATGGCTGTGGATTCAAACCATACGGATGACATTCTAAGTGCTCTTTCAAGACACAAGACTACAAAAGAGGCTCGTGTAGTTGGCAAGGTTCTTGATGGTAAAGCTAGAGTTGTCATGAAGACTGGAATCGGAGGCAGAAAGATACTCCAAGTACCTTATGGTGAGCCAATACCAAGGGTATGTTAAAACTGGCTATTGTGAAACTGTCTTTAGATTCCTGTTGATCCTGCAGCCTCCTCAATATCACTCTGATCCTCAATAATCTTCTTCATTTTGAACTTGAGTTGGGCTTTGAGTTTGACTCTATCACTATCCAGACCAAAATAATCAGCAAAGAGCTGGGTCGTTGTTAATAACTTAGAACGACCTTCGGGAACAGCCTCAATGAACTTCTTGTCAACAAGGTCTTTGATATGATCGTATGAATGCGTTCCTCGTAGAGCTACAAGTTCTGACTGAAGGATTGGCTGTTTGAGGGCAACAAAGACCAATGTCTGAAGAGTAGCGAATGATAAGAGACCTCCAGGTATCAATTTGCCAACACGGGGAGTGAGCTCTGGTTTCAGCTGCATTACATACCTATCCTTTGGTAGAGCGACTACTTCCAAAGCACTCTCTCTCTTGTTATACTCATAGCTTAATTCATCGAGTATCTTCTGTACAGTAGATTGTGACTTGCCAACGATGTCTGACAGTTCCTCCAAAGTCAGAGCTCGACCTGAAACGTAAAGTGCTGCTTCAAGTGTGATCATATCCTCATCCATTGACAACACCCTAGGTCTTAATTTCTGGCTTCATTTCCTCGTCGCTAGGCTTGTCCTCTTGAATCGTCTTTGGAGGCTCCTGAAGTTTTACCCAGATGACACTATTCTCATCCATCCAAATGTCAATGTAAGCTCTGGCAAAAAGGAACAGGAGAGAAAAGAAAACTCTCACAATCTCCTGTCTTGTGTTATTCATAAGCACATCTGTAAACCTTGACACGTCACCTATTTTCATTATCCCACAGAGATCACTATAGACATCAGCTATTGTTTCTTCAATATTGGCTTGGTCTTTGTTCATCTCAAAGGTTAATGGATCTGCTTTTGAGCTGTATTTTGATTTAGTAGTAATAGATCGTTGTCTGACGCCCTTGCTGAGGACTTGGTCCATGGCAACAAGTAGCTCTTCAAGAGTTACTCGTCGATTTGTTAGCCTGAAGGGTGGACGAATGAGTGGAATCACGAAATCCTCTTCCTCATCTTCCTCTGGTGGTAAGAGACCAAGCTCAACCAATTCTCTGGTCTTTCTCATAAAAATAACTGATGCAGAGTATAATGCATTTCCTGAAACTCGGAAGTCAATGTCTCCCAATCGTTTCATCTCATCAAGAAAACCAACCACAAGCTTACCAACGTCTACATTCCAAGGTTCAACCTTATCTAATTGAAGTACATCAGTGAGAAGAATGTAGGGCGGAGTTGCCCAGAAGGGAGAGTCTTCATTCATCATGCTGATGTAGCAACCTCCTCCAAATCGACTGAAACAATCCTTGAGATTCCATCTTGATTTGATACTCCAACCAATAAATCAGCTTTTCGAACTGTGGTGTCTCTCAAGGAAACAACAACAAACTGTGAGTTTTTCGACATCTCTGAGATGAGAAGTGCAACATTATGAGCGTTAACATTGTCAAGGGCAGCGTCTATCTCGTCAAATATGTAGAAACTTGCGGGACTGTACATCTGAATTGCGAAAATGAGTGCTAATCCAGTAAGTGTTTTCTCTCCTCCGCTCATAGCATCAAGAGTGACCAGATCCTTTCCACGTGGTTTTGATCTGACTGTTATTCCTCCCATCAAAGGATGCTCGGGATTTTCAAGCATGAGATTTGCCTCACCATCGGGAGAAAGTTTTGCAAAAACTTTAGAAAAGTTGTCAGCAATCTCGTTATACACCGTAAGGAACTTCTGTGTTTTTTCAGCCTCAAGTTCCTCCATGAACACAAGTATCTCTTTTCGTTCTTCTTCCAATCTGGTCTTTTTGTCAACAATCTCCTCGTACCGCTCTTTCTCCAAATCATAGTCTGTCAGAGACTTCAGGTTTACTGGTCCCATAGCTTCGAGTTCTCTCTCAATCTCTTTGATTTTCTCCTCTAGTTCTTCTATCTCTTTGTAGGTGAGTTCTCGTTCTTCTGCTCTCTCTTCAAGAGCCTCTTCAGCACTTGCCACTGTGTTCAGTTCAGCCACGAATCCAACGATATCTGCTTCTAGTCTGTTTTGTTCTGTCTGAAGCCGATATACTGCTTTTTCATTGGATGTCTGAGCTTCGCGAATCTCTTCATGCTTTAACCTGAGATTTCGTAGGTCTTCTTTTAGCTCAAGTTGGCGAACTCGCTTATCCTTGACAGCTTCGTCAATGCGCTCACGTTCTTCCTTGAGTTTCTCAAACTCCTTCTCTCTCTCTGAAAGTCCCATCTGTAATCGTTGCACTTCCTCCTCAAGGCCTGGAATAATAGCATCTTGAGTTTGAATTCTGGATTCTATATCAATGGCCTTAGGTCCAAGTCGTTCATCGAGGGCAACTCTCACAGAGGTAATTTCACTCTGAAGTTTCTCTCTCTGTTTCTGGTACTGCTCCAGTACTTCCTTCAAATCTTTGATTTCTTGATTGAGCTTGTTGGCATCTGAGGTAACCAGCACCTCATTAGCCTCATCCCGTTGAGCTCGAACTCTCTCTCGTTGAACACTAAGCTCATCATCTCGTTCTTGAAGATCTTTTATCTGAGATTCAAGTTCACTGATTGTTAGTGTGGCTTTTTCTATTCGCTCCTTTAATATCTTAGACCTGGATTTTTGCTCCTCAAACCGTTCTTCTAATCTCTCTAGTTCCATACGGAGTTTGTAATTTGTCTTTGAAAGACCTTGAATTTCCTTTTCGTAGCTCTTCAACTCCCTTCGAAGAGCATCTTGTTTGCTCCGAAGTTCAGTCAGAATTTCCTCCAGACCCTTGAGCCGATTCTCAATATCAGGACTAGTGTCCTCTACCTGGAGCGACAGACCAGCTGTAGTCTGCTGGAAGTATCCTCCAGTAATTAATCCAGAACGCTCCACAAGGTCCCCCTCAAGAGATACTGCTCTCTGCCCTTGGAATCCCTGCTTCTTCGCTGTTTCAAAATCCTCAGTCACAATTGTATCTGAAAATACAAACTCGAAAGCTGGACGCATCTTAGGATCAAACTTCACTAGATTCAGTGCGAAGTCAATAACCCCGTCATCTTTGGGTAATTTTCCAGGAGCACTTGTCTTAATCTTGTCAAGTGGAATGAATGCCGCTCTACCAACTCGCTCGCTCTTCAAGACATTAACACATTCAGTTGCAACATGCTCGTTTTCAACAACAATATGTGAAAGTCTGTTTCCCCCAGCTATCTCCAGTGCTACTGCGTAGTCTGGATCAATTGTACCAAGTTCTGCTACCGTGCCATATATTCCATTGATAGCGCCCGCATCTCTAAGCTCCAGAACTGTGGCAATTGCCCGACGTCTCTTAAGAAAAGCGTCTTCTGCCTCCTTCAAGGCATCCTGGCGCGCCTTTACCTTGATGAGTTCCTCTCTTGTTTGAGCTACTATCTTCGCACTCTCAGTAACCTCTGCATCTACAGTTGAAAGCCGCTCATTCAAATCATCGATTTCAGCCTGTCGAGCTTTCTCGAGTCCCTCAGATTTTTCAAGCTCAGCTTTCTTTTCAGGAACGGTTACCTTCAACTGTGATATCTCTGCCTCAGTTTTCTCCAAATTTTCTTTTGCATCTCTGAGTTCTTCATAGGCAAGTCCTAGTTCTCTGTTATCTGATTTTATTGTTGACCGAACCTCAGAAACACCCTCGTCTAGGTGTCTCATTTGGTTATTCAAATCCTGAAGACGCAAAGTAGTTTCATAATATTCAGTTTGGGCTTTTTCTGACATCTCTTCTAATCTGATAATCTCTGCAGATGTACTTGCTATCTCTTTTTCAAGAACAGCCAGTTCCTTGTTCTTGTCGCTCAAAACTTGCTCATAGTGACTAATTTCATCTTGTACGGTTTCAAGCTCATCATTGAGAGCTTCCTTTTCGCCAGCTACCCTGTTAAACTCTGCTTCCGCCCTCTCTAGGTCGCCTCTTACATGAGAAACAGCAGCAGAAACTATACCATACTGTTCCGATACTCTAGTTGAGTCCCCTCCAGTGATCTGATCAATCTCGTGATCTATCTTCTCAATCTCTGTTTCTGTGCTTTGTATCCCATTTTCTATATCAACGAATTCTTTGACAAGACTCTCGGCTTCTTCTGCACGCTGTGCTAACGTTTCATTAATGGTTTCTATCCTTGATTTGCTTTTGATGGTGCTCCATGCGAGAATGTCTACTCTGTGCGTACGTATCTGTTTATTCAGGCTCTGATATCTGCGAGCATCCGACATATCCTCTTCTAATTTCTCAAGCTGTCGGCGACGTTCCTGAAGCTGCATGTCAACTTTACCCAAGTTGCTCTCGCTTTCAGCCAGCTTTTTGAGAGCCCGGTCTTTCTGTTCATCATATGCTGAAATTCCTGCGATATCCTCTATCAATTTACGTCGCTCAATGGGGCTAACCTTGACCATCTGAGCAATCTCTCCTTGGAGGACAAGGTTGTACCCATTAGGGTCCACTCCAATGGCGCCTAATACATCCAGCACTGCAGTACGAGTAACTACCTTTCCATTTATGCGGCATACTGATTTTCCAGAATCATCCAATTCTCTCTCAATCACAACACGGTCTGCATCAATCTGCAGTTTCCTGTCTTTGTTATCGAAGTGCAACTCAACATGGGCAGACTTAGCTTTCGGAGGCATATTCGGTTTAGGTGGAGAATATAGCAAGTCCGAAAACACACTGGCACGAAGGGTCTTAGCACTCAGTTGTCCAAGCACAAAAAGAATGGCATCTACGACATTGGATTTGCCAGATCCATTTGGTCCAACTATACACGTGAAACCGGGATTGAGCTTAATGCTGACCGTCTCTCGTCCGAATGATTTGAAGCCCTTGCATACAAGCTTCTCAATATGAACCAAGTCCCGTTCCCTTCCGGCAAGCTTCAGTCAGAACAACACCAGCGTGACCAAGTGTGTTATTCTGATTTTACAGAGGCCTAAATACGGTTGGTATGACCCTAGTAATACTCCAGCTATATCTGGATAACGTATTCAGGCTTAGAGGGCATTCTCTAATGTGTTGAAAAGTCTAACTCTGTTGACTTTTTTCAAGTGTGCCCTAGGCAACTATTTGCAAAAGTGCCCTTCGCAGAGCCATCCTGAGGAGCCCCAGTGATTCCCTCGCGCCTTCGCCTGCGACTCCTGTTAACACCAATTTCACATCGCCAAGAATAATAATGAAACCATTGTCTGATGCAATACTGACTTCCTTCAGCCCTCCCTTATCTAGACCAGCTGAGAGTTGGGACGAGTTAGCAGCTATCTTCACTGCAAGATTTGCTATGTCTGAGTGCTTTGTCCCTCCACTAATTGTGTGACCAAAGAGCACGCTTCCTTTAGCATCACATACGACGATGCCTTCCAAATCTACATTAGCAGCCATCGTTTCTGATACAACTTGTTCAATCTTAGCTTTGTCCATTATGAAGTTCCTCCCAAGAGGCCTGAATTGTCTACTTGGTTCTCTGGTAGTAGCCATGTAAATATCTTGCGTGTTGGTCTGTAGTTCTCATTTTCATATTATTACCATGCTCACGAAGTAGCATTTCTTCGTAGAATCACTTAAAACGCCTCACGCAAAGGTCACTCGAATTATTTTGGAGGCAAGTATTGATGCCTATGTTGAGAACTAGCTCAGCGGCTTTTCCGGCTTCGAAAAAGGTACTGAGCGATATTCCATATGTCCTGCGCGTAGAATTTGGTCATCTTGCGCATGAGACCACAAAGATTGTAGGAAAGCCCATTGCATGCCACAAGTGTAACGGCTTCCTTCTTAGTGTAGACCAAATCGAAGACGATCCAAAGGTAGGTAAACACTTTGTGTGTCCTTTCTGCGGAACTCTAAATGTCATCGAGGGTGAGATTGTCGTAGCAGGTGACGACACAGATTTCGTTATTAGCCCTCCCCCAGACATAACTACTGATACTGAAACGATATCTATAGGCGGACGTTCATTTCTTGGACTAATTGATGTTTCAGGATCAATGGCTGGAGCAAATCTAGCTGCCGTCAAACGCAGTCTAAACACCTCCATTGACAGTCTTGCTGCAAATGCTCCAGACACAATGTTTGGGTTGATAGAATTTGAGAGCTCTGTTGTTGCTCGTAATCTGGAAAACGGAAATCCCGTCGAACTTCCGAGAGACTCCTTTGCAAGTCTTAAGGACATAATTGAGTCTACAAAGAAGCTTCTTGACCAGGTGAAATTAGTAGGTGTGGGAAAGAACAAAGACAAGCTGAAGAAGCATGTTCAAACACTTCGTGACCAAGGTGGGACTGCATTGGGCCCTGCAGTTGGAATGGCTTATGTCATTGCCAAGCATCGAAATGTTGGTAGAGTCGTTCTTCTCACCGATGGGCTTGCTAACGAGGGCATTGGTGCTCTTGAAGGGTATCAGGTCACTCCCGCGAGTAAATACTACGAAGACCTAGGAAAGATGTTCATGGACCTCGGTACTGCAGTTGATGTAGTTGGTATTGCCTCGGGTGCTGGCATGGAGCTTCAGACATTAGGACTCTTGCCTGAGGCTACAGGTGGACAGATGTATTATGTGACCCCCAATGAACTTGATCGCAGTCTCTCTGAATTGGCTGGTGCATCCCTTCTTGGCAGAGATGTAGAGGTGCGGCTTATCATCCCTCCAGGTGTGAACGTGAAAGACGCCTCTGGAGTTTCTCGAGCCGTTGTTGACCAGTTGAAGACGAAAGGCGAAAGCAAGATTGGAGTTGTTGGCGAAGATCATGAGCTATACTTTGAGGTTGAACCTGAGAAAGAGATTAAGGAACCTGAAGTACCAATTCAGGTCCAAGTATCATATACGGATGAGGAAGGCGCAAGAAGAGTTCGTGCATTGACAACCAAGCTTCGTGTCACCAAGAAAGAGGAAGAAATCATGGAATCCCTCGACCCAACAGTTGGTGCAACCTTTGTGACACAGAAGGCTGGAGAAGAGTCCTTCCGTGGTGACAGAGAGAAGGGTCGAGAGCGGATAGCTTCATTCAGAAAAGCTCTGAAGACAAAGGCAAAGGCCGCTCCTGCTAGCGTTCAAGCAATGCTGGACAAGACTGACAACGTTTTGAACGCAGAGGAGGCTGAGATTGTTCGTCAGGAGGAGATGATGGCTGAGGCTCCAGCAGCAGGCCCATCAGGAGCTGCGGACGAGGCTTTCACTGGCAGTCTTGCTCAGATGAAAAGAAGCTCAAAGAAACTCTTTGACAAAGATGAAGAAGCATAAATCGTTTTCATAATTGACGGTCGTGCGAATTTTTCTAGCGCGACCACACCTCTTTTTTACGTAACACAACCCCAAATATTCACCAAATGCGCAAATGAAACGCATGTGTCGGTAACATATCTCCACAAGTCTAAAATAGTCAACTGCGGCGTAGATGTTAAGGCACAGTTGAATCAGCGAGGACTCTGTACGTTGATTAGTCAAGAAAAGCTTCAAGGGATCCTTTCCAAAATCAAGGAACAGGAAGGAGTACGAGGGGTTGTTGTGACTAACATGGACGGTCTACCACTAAGTAGTGATCTAGACCCTGAAACTACAGAGAACGTCGCTGCAATAATTACCTCCCTCGTTGGAAAAGCACTAGATGCGGTGCGTGAACTTCGAGAGGGGTCGCTGTCATTCCTGACCTTGGACACAACCAAGGGTCAGATCAATATCGCACCGGAAGTGAACGAGGGCCTCATATTGGTTGTCCTCAAGAATAATGAATGAGAATGAGGTGTACTGGAAATGAGTGATCCAAAAGCCTTCGACAAGATACTCACTGAAATCATCCGACAAGACAAAGGAATCAAGAAGGTAATCCTTGTCGATAAAACTGGACTTACAATTGCCAACGTGTCCAAGCTATCGTACTACCCTGTGGATGTCGATAGCATCGGAGCTATTGCCAGTGCGGTCTTCTGTGCAAGTGAGGAGCAGGGCAAGAACCTGCAGATTGGGGAGCTTGAGATAGTCACTTCTGAGTTCTCGGAGGGTAAAATCTTCGCCTCAGCCTGTGGGAAAGGTGTTCTCTGTGTGGTTTCTGAGGCAGAGGTGAATATTGGTCTGATCCGGCTTGTGATGAAGAAACAAGGTGTGCAACTAGCTAACGAGCTTGACAAATTCCTTGCAGTGGAACCGCTATCTCCCAAAGAGAGCGAGCTTGACGAGGAAGACCTGAAATCTGCCCTAGCCGAGCTCGAGCGTGTGTGAGATTATTCATAACACATACTGTTGTATCCACACTTGGCAATTCCAGTATCCAGTGAGTATTGGAGCGAATCAGTTCAATCAAATAAAAAAGCCGTCCGAGGGCACCCTCCCGTGCCACAAAGGCTTTTATTAGACTGAACTTTTACTCAACCAATATCCCACTATAGGGACCTCTGCAGTGACACAATGAGGTGTTTACAATTCGAAAAGATGACAAGGGACGAATTCATCTCAAACTAGTATTCTATGGCCCGTCCCTAGGAGGCAAAACAACCGCTCTCCGCTGGCTTTACGGAAAAGTAGAAGGGCTACAGAAGGGAGAGTTCACTGCAATTGAGGATGAAACCAATCGTACGCTGTTCTTTGACTACGTTCCCATGTCAGCTGGTGGCCGAGTGCTTTTCGACGTCTTCACAGTAGCTGGCCAGAAGAGACACAGGCATCAGAGAAAGGTGGTGCTTCAGGGCACTGATGGAATCCTATTTGTTGCAGACTCCTCACCGGATCAGCGCGATGAGAACACAGAGAGTTTCGAAGAGCTAAAGCTGTTCCTCGGTGATGCTCTTGGGCGTGAAATACCGATAGTAGTCATGTTAAACAAACGAGACTTACCAAACAGGATGTCACGAGATGAAATGCTCGACCTCCTTGGTCTTGGTGGAAATGTCCCGATCTACGAAACAATTGCTGTACAGGGCGTAGGAGTTAAGAGGGCATTTCAAGCAATAGCGAGAGAAGTCATCCTGAAAAGAATGTACAAATGACAGGTGAGACCAAATGGCTGAGACCCGCGAAAATACACTCGAAGGTGTTCTGAACGAACTGCAGGGAAGCATTCCCGAGATTGAAGCCTGTGCTATAGTTAGTGTAGAAGGTTTACCAATCGTATCAGCTCTTCCCACAGATGTAGATGAGGCAAAGGTCGCAGCAATGACTGCTGCTATGCTGAGTCTAGGTGAGCGGGCAGCGATAGAGCTTGGGAAAGGCAGCCTTGAGCAAGTTAATGTTAAGGGTGTCGATGGCTGGTTGTTGGTCACAGCAGCCGGAATTAACGCGTGTTTGACAGTTTCCACCACTGCAAATGCCAAACTAGGTCTCATATTCTTAGATATGAAACGTGCTGCAGAGAAAATTGCGAAAATGATCTAGTACATCTACAAACACAACATCAACTCTAATAAGCTAAATCTTTCATTTATAGCTGAATCAGAGTGTGTTAGAATTGAACTTGTCTGGTCCTATGTATCGACTATACGAATACTACCTTTACAGACAGTTAGACAAGGATCGGGCTCCGCGACATGTTGGCATTATTCTAGATGGGAATCGCAGGTATGCACGAAAACATGGCCTTGAGGTTCCATGGTTTGGTCATCACAGAGGTGCTGCGAAGGTAATGGATGTGTTGCGTATTCTTTGGGAGGCCAATGTAAAAGTCTGTACATTGTATGCTTTCTCTATCGAGAACTTTCAGAGGAACAAGGATGAAGTCGAGGAGATAATGGTTCTCGCAGAGGAAAAATTTAGTGAAGTGGTTGGGAATCCCGATGTTCATCGTCATCGCGTTCGAATCCAGGCTATTGGACGTGTAGACCTTCTACCTGAAAAAGTTCAGAAAGCAATCCATGATGCTGAGGAAGAGACCAAAGAATACAACGACCACATACTCAATGTCGCGATCGGATACTCTGGAAGAGCGGAGCTTGTCGATGCAGTGAAGGCGATTAGTGAAAAGATCAATTCTGGTGAACTGTCACCTTCTCAGATTGATGAGGACCTCATAGAAAGCCACCTATACACTAATGGTGTACCAGATCCTGACCTTATAATTCGCACATCTGGTGAAGAACGACTCTCTGGTTTTCTCTTATGGCAATCTGCCTACTCAGAGCTCTACTTTGCGCAGATTTACTGGCCAGCTGTTCGCCGGATTGATATATGGCGCGCTTTACGTTCCTATGGGGACCGGTCTAGAAGATATGGCAAGTAGTATCTTGTCAGCTTTTATATGTCAAAACCAATGAATTGACATAACAGGAGAATACAGGGTCTTGACGCGAACTCCAGTGGACATCTACAAAGGTTTGCTAGAAATAACGTTGGAGGACTCTGTCCCCAAACAAATCGAAATAGTTGCAACAAGGTTTACAGATGTTCAGTTCTTAGGAGCTAAGATTTCAGTCCATCTAACACGATTTGTCAGTCTTATCACCAAACTTGTTGCATATCTAGAAACACGAGAGGTAGCAAATTCGAATGATGTCACTGAAGCAATTGATGTGCTTGACTATTTCACTTCAACATCAAAATGGTGGCTAATGACCCGCAATGAGCCTGGGCTTGTATTCAGACCACCCTCCAGAGAACCAAGGAACTTCATCAAGTCCATTACAGACCTTCAATTTGGACCCAACACTCTACAGAGAATCACAAGTGCTGCAGAGAAATTGACTCGGTTCTTGAAAGAGCATGAGGTTGCAGACAAACCCCATCGAGATGACCTTCGTGAGGATTTTGTTTCTTCATGGGCTATTCTCAGTGCCTTTTCATGCAAAGGACAAGGTCGCAATGTGATATCAGAATCTGACTTTGAAACAGCATATGACATAATTCGAATACTCTTCTTCTATGTTCCAAGTGAGGACTTCAAAGCACTAACCGTGATTCGCAGACTAGGATCACACCCTATTCTACCCAAAACAGCAAATATTGGATTTTCTCCCGGTTTCGAAAGAAAACTGAATTCATCAGTTGCCGCACGTCTTGAGAAAGTTCATGGTGACTATTTAGCAGAAATGGCATCAGCCACCTCTGGAGCATCACGGACAATATTGACAAACTCGCTCCGTTTTCTGGGTCAATTTCAAGCTGTAAAGCAAGAAATAGAAAGACTTGAAGAAGAACACTATGACTCCATTATTGTCGATGCTTTGCAGATGTTTGAGAACATTGGTGTTTCATCTGATTTCCTTCAGAATGAGGCAGCTGCAGTGGAGCTTTTTCGAGGACTCAAACTTGGTAATGGCGTAGAAGAGAGGATCCAGCTCCTGATAAGACGTCTTGAAGGTCTTGTTGTTGATTCAACTGGAAACAAAGACTTTCTGCTTCAGTATGCTCGACTTGTACCTCGATTGATTGCGCTCTTGCTACTACTGGCTACTGCAACAAAGTCGTCGTTGAGAGATCCTCTGAAAGATATCGATCTCAAGAGAGGTCTAGTACTTCTTCATACCATGATTAGTGATTAGGTTTCATCAAGACCATCTATCAAAATTCGTGCATCAACCACTAGAGCACCTTTTCCTTTCTC
>PJET01000040.1 GCA_002825515.1 Candidatus Thorarchaeota archaeon MP11T_1
TGTTACCACTTGGATCATCTCAAATGATGATTGCCTATTCGAAGGTGCAAATTCAAAAATACAGATGAAGAATCTTTCGAAACTTATCCAATATCTAGCCTATGAGATCTCTCCATATATCCAAGTGTATACCTTCTTTTTTCTGTCCACTTGGTATTCAACAACCAATGCGTCATTCAATGCCTCGCATGAACAACAGACATAGGGGTTTGGTAGCATGTTCTAAAGAGAAAACTGGCATGTAGGTTTTTTTTCTCTAATCTTGCGTTGATAGGCTTTGATATTAGAAAATCGTTTTGCTGCTGTAGTATGAAGCAAATGTTGAACAGTTTCCGTGAATATCTTAAAGGTCAAAACTTGAATAAGGACCAGATTAAACAGTCTATCAATATTCTCAGTAGATTCAAAGATTTCCTGTTGAAATCCGGAAAGAAACTTGAAACCGCTTCTTACAATGACCTGTATGATTTCTCTGACACACTTATAGCAGACACTACGAACACAATTGAGAACTATATCTCTTTGTATAGATTTGGCATTTTTCAGAAGAATAAAGAACTAATTATTGCCACTCTCGAGATAATTGATGGTAGAGAGATGATTGAGAACTTCTATAATCGCCTGAATGAAGAAATCGATCAGCAAGTGAGGGATGAGATATTCGAGGGAATCGGAATTCCCCCGCTAGGAATACGTCCTGAGTCTAAACCTGAGATTACAAAGAAGCTAGTTGAGCGGTTCCTAACCAAGTTTGGTGAAGAAAAAGCAAAAATCTTCTTTGAAATTGGATTAAGAAACAAGTACACTCAATCCTATGCGGCGCCATCTCAACTTTTCTCTGAAACCAATGATATTGATGAGTTTTTGAAGCTGCGTCATGAAAATCTAGTTGCGACACTACAGAATCATTTTGAGGAAGAAACTCTATTCTTCATACAAGAAGTCGACGAGGAAGTCATTTCTTACGTTAGAGCTCGCCCAACGATTGATGCTGGAATTCGTGAAGGGAATCGTGTAATAATCACAAAGATTCCATATTTGGCAAAGCAATTCATTCATGCAACAGATGGCAAGATGAAACGCTATTATTTCTGTCACAATCCTTGGATTCGAGAAGCTCTGAAAGAAGAAGATCAACCTATCGATCCTGTCTTTTGTGGATGTAGTGCTGGTTACTTCAAGAACTTCTGGGAGGCAGTACTTGGTCTGCCAGTCAGAGTTGAAGTTCTAAAATCGGTCATTAATGGCGACGCGGTTTGTGAGTTTGCTTTGCATTTACCACCAAGTCTAGCAAAAGAAGGTTGATTTTAGTAGTCTAATCAGGTCAATCCTGCTGTCATAGAAATCTAAATCGCAAGAAAGTAGAAACGATAGATGCTGCCATTTTTAGGAATTTAAAGAAATTGAGGTGAGTGGGATTTGAAATCCCACTCTATCATCCTAAGTTCCTTCTGCGTAGGCTCGGGCGTAACGTTTCTGCTCATCGGTCCATTTGTCGATGGATATGCCCATGGTTTCGAGCTTGGCCATTGCAGTTTCGTTGTCAAGCTCCTTCGGGAACTCGTAGACTGCTGGCTTGAGGTCTTTACCGTTTTTAGTCATCCAGATCATCGCATTGAGCTGAGACGCGAAGGATAGGTCCATGACTTCCGAGGGATGACCTTCAGCGGCAGTCAGATTAACTAACCGACCTTCACCCAAGAGATAGAGTCGACGACCGTCCTTTAACTCATACTCATCAAGAGCGTGACGCACTCTCTTCTTTGGACCTTTACTGAGTGCTATGAGGTCTGGTTCGTTTATCTCAACATTGTAATGCCCTGCATTCCCAAACATGGCACCATCTTTCATGATTTCCATATGCTCACCAGTGATGACATCTTTCATCCCTGTTGCTGTGAGGAACAGGTCTCCTTCAGGTGCTGCCTCACTCATCTTCATGACTCTGAAGCCATCCATCCTGGCCTGCAGTGCACGAACCGGATCAACCTCTGTGACAATCACATTAGCGCCGAGACCTCGTGCACGTTCAGCCATTCCGCGGCCGCAGTATCCATAACCACCAATCACTATAGTCTTTCCAGCAATCAGGATTGCAGAGGCTCTCATGACTCCATCAAACACACTCTGCCCTGTTCCATATACATTGTCGAACAGGTGCTTGGTATCAGCATCATTCACTGCCATTATTGGATATTTCAAAGCTCCATCTTCAGCCATTGCTCGTACCCGAATAACACCTGTTGTAGTTTCCTCTGACCCTCCATAGAGATTAGGTATCAATTCCTGATGTTTGTTATGAAGTGTGAAAATCAGATCTGCACCATCATCGAGTGTGAGTGTTGGTTCAGTCTTGAGAGTCTGCTCAATACACCAGTAATACTCCTCGTTGTTAAGATTGTGCCAAGCATAGACTGGTACATCATTCGCTGCAAGACCAGCTGCTACTTTGTCATTTGTCGATAGAGGATTACAGCCAGACCATGATACATCAGCCCCAGCCGCTCGCAAGGTTTCTACAAGAACCGCAGTTTCCTTTGTCACATGAAGACATCCAGCTATTCTCATTCCTTTGAGAGGCTGAGATTTGGAATACTTCTTTCTCAAATGCATAAGAACAGGCATATGTTTCTCTGCATAATCGATTAACATCCTGCCTTCTTCAGCTAGACCAATATCTTTGACCTTATAATCAGTCATTTGAATCACAAATCTCCTTGAAATCATAATGTATATGAATGCTACATAGTGATTTAGAATGTAATGCACTATTATTGAGGAGAAATTATGCAAATCAAAATATCAGAAGCAGAACAGAAACTCCTGGAGGTACTAATACAAAATTCTCGATATACTCCATCTGTGATTGGACAAGTACTTGGAAAGAGTCGGAACTGGGTGTCACGTACAATTAGAGGTCTTGTGAAAAATGGTGTGATTCGTAGTTACACAACAATTATTGATCCTGCACAAGTCAAGGCAGCAAGAGATACAATCCTTTTCATGAAAAGCAACCCCCGAGAGCAAGACGTCAGTAAAAAAGTCCTTCAACTGGAAGAACTTGAGTCGTTGGATGGTATAGCTGGTGATTTCTCACTAATTGGGTTCTTCAGATTCGATAGTCATGGATCATTTGAAGACTTACTCGATCGAGTGGATAGTGTAGTAGCAAGCTCAGGAGCTGGTAAATACAATCTAGTTCAAATTCTCACAACATACAAGAAGAATCGATTCAAGATTGTGCCCAAAGAATCCAATGAGTTGAATCTCTCTCTCAAGGAACTTTCTCTTCTTAGTATAATACATCGACAAAAGTCCACCTCGGACGAGCCATTTCCTTTGACGCAAGAAGCAATTGGGAAACGAATGAAACCACCTATGAGTCAGCCTGCTGTTTCTAAATCAATGGAGAAATTGTTGATCAAAAGAGCAATAGTTGGATTCTCAATTGACGTCGATTTTGGCTACCTCGGTCTACCTGTAAAATTCTTCGTTAGAGTTAAGGTTTCACCAGGTGCTGCAGGTGAAACTGCACAGAAACTAGCAGATATGAATGAGGTGTGGAACCTCTATCGCACTAGTGAAGACTACACGCTATTTGCTGTAGTGCGAACAGAAAGCATTGAATCATTTAACAAATTCCTTCGAAAGTTATACGAGAATGAGAATGTTCTTGATACCCAATCCTATATCTCTCTTGAAGAGTGGTTTATCCCATTTCACTGAGATGATTCCAACCTGGGTTTTCCAAGCCAGTGATTACTCCATAGGTCATCATTTTGATAGTAGATTAGTATTGGAAGCCATGCAATTATCATTATTGCACTTGTTAGTCTGTTCGCCATCCAAAATGCAGTCCCGTTGATTGGTCCAAAAGGTGCAAAGAATAGAACCAGCGGTCCTACAACATCATAGGGATTCACCCATGGCCATAAGATTGGATTGAACCAATGCATAGGATAGTCTAGTAGGAGATGGGAGAAAACGCCGATAAGACAGGAGAGAACAAGCATACCCGAAACACTGCACACCTCCCTCAGTTCATCTTTGTCCACTCTAAAAATCGTGGATATAATCGGAGGGTAAAACAACCAAGTAACGACAACTGCAAGGAGTGTACCAACCGTAACAGCTCCTACTAGACTATGGAGGATGAGATGGTCTGGTAAGTCACTGAAGAAAAACCACATGACTGGAACTTCAATGTCCAGTATAACAGACCCAACAACCACTCCGGGTAATAGAAGTCTCTTGTTAGTCTTAGAAAATGCGAATGCAAGAGGATAATGGAGTGGTGTGATGGGCATTTTGATCTATCTCACGATACATCAAGTCTTGTCATATTTCAATATGCTTAAAGAAGAAACATTGTACTCATCTGTTAAGGTGCAAAAAATGGGGCTTTACGAGTTCAATGGAAAAACACCAAAAATTGACCCTGATGCCTATATATCACCTAGGGCGAATCTAATTGGAGATATCGAGATTGGGGCTGATTCTAGTGTCTGGGAGTCAGCAGTAATGAGAGCCGACATGAATTTCATTCGTGTTGGGAAAGGCTCTTCAATCCAAGACAATTGTACTGTGCATACAACCTTCATGCATCCCACCATCATTGGTAACTATGTCACTGCAGGACATAATTGTGTCATTCATGCATGTGAGATAGGTGATCGAACTGTCATAGGAATGGGTGCGATAGTTCTGGATGGTGCAAAGGTCGGGAGTGATTGTGTCATAGGTGCAGGCTCTGTTGTGACTGAGGGGAAAGTCATTCCTGACGGAAGTCTGGTCCTTGGTATTCCTGGAAAGGTAGTCAAGGAGGTTACAGACTCCATGAAAGAGGCTTTCAAAGCTGGTGCAGAGTTATACATAGAACTCGGTAAACAGCATAAGAAATCAGGATCCGGAAGATCTGAATAGACTTTCATTTCATAGTTGCTACCTAGATTCTTGCCATTGGTAAATCTAATATCGTGCATTGTCAACATGACTTTGAGGACGACAACCGATGCACAGAAGACACTCATTTCTGATGGCTCTCATTATAATCTCATTGTTTCTCTTCGTAGGAACTGTATCCGCTCAATCAAGTCTAGTTGCCAACATTACCCGGGAGAATGAATATGTTTGGGGTGGTGAGTCCAATGATTATATGGCTGACTTGGACGTTGGACATTGGACTGTAGTTGTCAACTCGGAATCCTTCTGGGACTTGGAAGTAAAAATCATCGTAGCGACTGATAGTGGATACACCAATGTGATTGTAGAAAGTGGTACTGATTATGGAAATTACCCAAGGGTGTCTTTTGATTTGGCTTCAGCCAGTACTGTATATATCCGTGTATCTGAGAATTCTGTCTATTCTGATAGCAGCGGCTCTTACCGTGTCGGTGTATATGATGACGCGCACATTCCAGGTTTCTTTGAATCCTTGTCATTCTTTGAGTGGATAATACTGATTTCAGTACTGTCATTTCTAATTCCTATGATCATTTGCGTAGTTGCAATCCGACGTTCTCGCCGTACAACCAAGGGGGCGATGGGCACAATTGCTGTTGAGGCTCCAATGCATGCTATACCTGATAGATATCAAGACAGTGTACAGACACATGGCAGTAGAACCACTACAGTCCGTTTGCCTGTAGAATGTCCCTCTTGTGGTGCCCAAATCTCACATGAGAGTGTTGATTGGACTGGGCCCCTAGAAGCTCAATGTGGATACTGTGGAGCAACCATTCGAGCAACATTTGAGAACATCTAAGAAATATCTGGGACGGAAACCTCACCATTTTCTTTGGTTTATTGTTCGAAGATTTTCAAGAGTTTATATCCCTGGAAAACTGACCATAGCACTAAACCATAGACTGAAACCTTCTGCCAAAGAGCGGTTCCAAGCAAATCAGATGCTATTCCAAACATTGTTACTATATGAAGGACACAGACTACAACTACAATTAATCCAATCAATGCGTAGATATTCTCATACTCACTCTTCATTAGTATGGCAATTGAGTAGCAAAGGATTCCAAGCATTATGAGTATGAAGAAGAGTCTTGTCGTGTTTCCATGAATGTCTGGAAAGACATTTCCTGCAAAGATCGCGAGTGCTGAGAGGTTAGGTGCAGCACCAAGACCCAGAAGAGTTCCCAACCAGCTCAAAACTTTGAGTCCTGTTGTATCTGTAAATAACGTACGCATTGCAAAAAGGAATGGTACTAAACAAACAGCCGCGCCTGTACAAGCAGTCACAAACAGGAAGTAGTTCAACATTGATGGTGTGCTATTTATCACCGTTAGACCCAATGCACTAAAGGAGTTGTCTAAGAAAGAGTACCCCCGGGGTATGTCAGCATGGCAATGAAAATGACAACCACGAAGATTATTCCACCAAGTATTCCAAGATACACTCCAGTTCTTTTCCATGAAGGAGACAATAAATTCACTTCTAATCGTTTGATTTTGGTGAGCCATTATCTAAGTCAGTACTTCCCAATAAATCAAAGGCAAAAATCATCAAATCTGCTAGAAGAATATGTTCATGCAAGCTACACCGCGAGAAACTGGATTGCCAAGTGGTGGCGGAAGGTTCTCAATTACAGTTGTTGTGAGGTCATGAACAAAGAACCTACCTTTCCGAGTCACATTTTCACCTTTTAGATACCCTGACAATTTTAGAAGGAAGACAACAGCTCTAATACTCCGAGGCATTGACTTGATAAAATCTCCCTCTACGTGTAGGTCATACATCTTGTGTGCAAATTTACGCCATGCATCAAAGTTCTCGTCAAACTCGACCGTATATCCAAACGTCTTACTTGCACCCATTTTTTCCAGATAGTCATCAAGAGGTGGATTCACTACCTGCAAGTTCTCCATCTTGCTAAACGCAGAAGGACCAAATCCCTGATACTCCTCCGGATGCTCACCAGGGGCTTTTTTTGCGAGTTCAGGAGTCGAAAAGACCCATATGTTCTCTCTGACATAGCCCATGTCCTCTAGAACCTCTCCTGCACTTTCAATCATTTCAAACATATCTTTTGAAGTAACATCTCTATGAGCCTTCGCACCTGGCGCTTTTGTAAAGGGATATGTGGTGATCTGGTCTATTCCTGTATTTGCGATCTTCATTATGTCAAGCAGAAAATCAGCCCTATACTGTAATGGAAGTCCTACCATCATATCTGCATTGACGGTTATCCCGAAAGAATGAGCATCATCAACAATTCGGCGAATAAGAGGTAGATCTGTCCTATCGCGCTCAACCCTCCGTAGAGTTTCTGGTTTTAGTGTTTCAACGCCCATACTTATTCTAGTGACCTCTGACCGTTGCACTTGTTCAAGATATTCTGTGGTAAAGAAAGGAGGCTTGCCTTCCATTGTTATGTCTTCTATAGTTACAATCTCTCTCAGCTTAGACAGAATACCATGTATCTCAGAGCTGGAGAGTAGGTTCGGAGTACCTCCACCAATGTACACCCACTCCACATGACCTTCCAAATCCCGAATCTCTATCTCATGCAATAGAGCCTTCATGTACTTATCTTTGAGAGCTTCATCGTACAAGACTCGATGAAATGGACAGAATGCACAGAGACGTTCACAAAATGGGACGTGTACATAGATTCCAAGATGCGACGTAATGAATGGTTTCCAGTCTATCTCGCAATAATCGAAGCTCAATTTTCTGAAGCTTCGCATTACCATTCTATTGGCTGTGGAGTTAATCAGGTCTATCCCTTCTTCTACGAGAAGGGGCAAACGTGATTAATAGTTATATCGATAGTAACTTACTTCTTCCCACGTTTCTTGAGTTCTTCTTCCAGAAGTACACGCCTTAAGACTTTGCCAATATTGCTCAGAGGCAATGTTTCCACAATATCAACCTCTTTTGGTCGTTTGTACCCCGCCATCTTATCTCTTGCCCACTCAATGAACTCTTCAGGAGTAGCAGTCTCTCCATCTTTCAGTTGGATGAATGCCTTGACAAACTCATTACTGGGGTCATCATCCCTTGGGATACCTACAGCAGCTGCCATTTTCACCTTTGGATGAGTGAACAGGATATCCTCAATCTCCCGTGGGTAGGCTTTCATGCCACCGACATTAATCATCTGTTTCTTCCTGTCGCTGATGAAAGTATAGCCCATCTCATCCATGTAACCTATATCTCCAGTTAGGAAGAACCGCTTTCCTCCAAACTCTCTCATGACATTAGCTGTTTCTTCGGGTTTTCTCCAATAACCTTTGAAAACCTGTGGTCCATGAATAGCAATCTCTCCGATCTCGCCAATGGGCATCTCCTTTGTCCCAGTATCGATATCCACTATCCTACAGTCAGTATCAGGGAGTGGAAGTCCAATTGACCCAAATTTCCTATATTGTTTGTTGGTGGGGTTGATGTGAGTCACAGGTGAGGTTTCTGTGAGGCCATAACCTTCAAACACTAACGCGCCTGTTACTGCTTCGAATGCTTTAGCCACCTCCGGTGGTAATGGAGCTGCTCCTGAGCCACAGATGTTTATTTCAGACAAATCATATTTACGGACATCTGGATGATTAGCGATTCCTGCATAGAGTGCAGGCACGCAATTGAACACAGTACACTTTGTCATCTCAAGTTCTTTCAACAGGTCTGTCAGTGGTGGTTTTCCCGATCGAGGATCTGGAATTGCGACGAGCTGTCCTGCAAACCAGGTCGATGAAAGCAAACTGAGTGTCATTCCATAACTGTGGTACCATGGTATAGCTCCGACATACACCTCTTCTCCATACCTGACACGTCCCTCTCTTCCAATATCCTCCTCCTTCATATAGACCCATTCAAGTATTTGAAGCACATTTGATGTCAGATTATAATGAGAGAGTTCTGCTCCCTTTGGAGTCCCGGTTGTTCCGCCTGTATAAATCAGTACTGCAGTCTCTTTTGGGTCGATGTCGACCTTTGGTGGTTTTGGATCGTATTCTGCAAGAATGTCCTCATAGAATAATGTCTTGTCTTCTTCATAGTATGGACTCTTTGGGACTTTCCCGAGTAGCCCTCCAATGAACGCTTTCGCTTTTGATAAAAAGGGTTTGACACTGCACACAACTACTGTATGGACATCCGTTCCCTTGATGGCTTCATATGCAGTAGGTGTGAATGTTGGATGATCAAGGACAAAGACAATCGTTGATTCAGTGTCATTCAACTGAAAGTTTAGTTCACCTGCTTTGTACATCGGATTGCAGGTCACAACCTTTGCTCCTGTCTTCAGTATACCAAAGAAGATTGCTGGGAAATGAGGTACATTTGGTAGGAAGATTGCGACTCTATCCCCTCTCTTGATTCCCTTGCTAGCTAAGAAGTTGGCGATTTTGTCTGAATGATCTTTAACCTCTTTGTATGTCTGTGTCTTTCCCATGAACACAGTATATGGTAGGTCTCCACTCCTCTCTGCTGACCTATCTAGCATCTCAAACAATGGCTCCTCTGGATAATCTATTGCTGGAGATGCGGTTTCAGGCCATGCTTCTTTCTTCTGCCAATATAGCTCATCCATCTCTCTCGACTCCAAACTTATCATATCATAGTTTGATTTCTTAGCTGTTTTGTATGCCTTAGCCTACTGATATTTGTTGAGTATTGTTTTGAGAATGGAAAAAAGGTAAAAAAGGGGTGGGTATTCCCATCCCCTATTTACATTCGTTTTACTTCTTGGCTAGCTCTGCTTCGCGAAGCTCTCGTCTGAGAACTTTCCCGACAGCAGTCATGGGTAACGAATCGACAAACACAACCTCTCTTGGTCGCTTATACCCAGCCATTTTCTCTTTGGCCCAAGCTATGAATTCGTCTTCAGTTGCTGTTTCTCCTTCCTTAAGAACAATGTAAGCTTTGACATACTCGTTTGTAGGGTCATCCTCTCTTGGTAGACCAATGACTGCAGCCATTGCTACCTTGGGATGTTCAAAGAAGGTGTCTTCAATCTCTCTTGGATATGCCTTTAGACCACCGATATTAATCATATCCTTCTTACGATCTGAAATTACGAAGAAACCATCATCATCGATATGTCCTATATCGCCAGTAAGGAAGTACCGCTTGCCGTCTATGGACCTCATCACTTCTGCTGTTTCATCAGGCTGGTTCCAATATCCAGACATGACCTGAGGTCCACTAATCGCAATCTCACCAGTTTCTCCTACCTGCAGCTCCTTGTTACCAGTTTCAATGTCCACGATAGTGGCATAGGTGTCTGGGAGAGGAACTCCTATTGAACCAAACTTCCGCAAAGACTTGAGTGCAGGATTAGCATGGGTCATTGGGGATGTTTCAGTCAGACCATATCCCTCAAAGAGCGTAGCTCCACTTACATCCTCGAATCGCTTGCAAAGCTCAGGAGGTAATGGTGCAGCTCCAGAACCACAGGCTTTGAGGCTGGAGAGATCATACTTTCCTACGTTTGGATTGTTTACCATCCCTGCATATAGCGCAGGGACACAGTGCATAATTGTGCCTTTGTATTTCTGTATATCCGCCAGTAGTTCACTCAATGGAGGTTTACCAGCTCTTGGGTCAGGTATACATATCAATGAGCTTCCCATGACATAGGAGGCAACCATTGTAAGTGTCAATCCATAGCTGTGGTACCAAGGCAAGGCTCCAACAAATACTTCTTTTCCTGGCTTCAGTTTTTCAGGTGGCCCTCCTTCTTTGGGCTCAAGCTGTACCCACTCATCAAACTGCATGACATTACTGTAGAGGTTGTAATGAGTCAACATCGCACCTTTCGGTGTCCCGGTCGTACCTCCCGTATAGAGGATAAGTGCAAGATCCTCTTTTGGTTTGATTGACACATCAGGAGCTTTGGGTTCATATTGCTCAACGATTTCGTCATAGAATTCTGTAAATTCCTCGTAATAGTCACCCTTTGGAATTTTCCCTCGGAGACCACCGAGAACTGCTTTCACCTTTGGCAAATACCTCTTGATACTACAAATCACATGGACTTTTACATCAGTACCTTTCATCGCCTCATATGATGTTGGTGTGAATGATGGATGATCAAAAACGAACACTCCTTTTGCACCGGAGTCCTTCAGTTGGAAATTCAGCTCATTTGCCTTATACGAAGGATTGCATGTGACTGCGGTTGCTCCAGTCTTCAAAATCCCAAAGAAAATAGGTGGGTAGTGTGGGGTGTTAGGCAAAAAGATAGCAACCTTATCCCCTTTTCCAATACCTTTACTCGCAAGAAAATTAGCTATGCGATCTGCATGATCCTTTACCTCAGCAAAAGAATGCGATAATCCCGAATATATGGTTGAAGGGGAATCTGGATGTTCAGCAGCAATCTTATCTAAAATCGCAAAAAGTGGCTCTTCAGGATATTCCAGTGACTTCCTTACAGTCTGTGGCCATCTTGATTTATGCCACGGCATTTCTTTCATATTCTCACTTTCTCCATTTCTCTCGTATGTAAACTTCAGTCAATTATTGACCAAAGGACAATACTCCTTTACTACATTGGTTGCTCATATTTCCTTCTAAAGATAGTTACTGTTCCTAAAAAGCCATAACTGACAGTTTCGAGAACTCTAACGGAACAATTAAGATACTGAGTGTTGAAAGGTTTGCATTACTAATCAATTTGCAACTTCTAGAGAGAGGAATCCAACTTGAGTTATGAAGGAGTGATTGAGCAATCAGCAGCTGGATTGAAAGAGCTGATGGAATCAGGAGAGGAAATAATTGGCTACATCTATCCTCATGTACCACTGGAGCTGTTTATGGCACATGGGTTTACTCCATCACTTATCCGTGCACTACCTGGAGTTTCAAGTGGATTTGAAGAGAGTCTCCAGACCTTTGCATGCTCATACATAAGAAATCTTTACAGTCAGCGTGCAAATGGTCAGTTCCTAACTTTAGCTGGATTATTATTCCCTGGAAATACATGTGATGCTCTCCAGAACCTCGGTGATGTTTGGCGGGTCCGATTTCATGATGATAGAGTTTTCCGACTAACATATCCAGTAACAAGATACAGCCAAGATGAATCCACAACTGAGTTTTTAGCTGAAGAGTTACGACTTCTGAGTGAAACACTCTCTAATACATATAATCGCCCATTTCTAACTGAAAGCTATGATGGCGCAATCGAATTGGTTCAAGACTTCCGTAATGGAACCCAGTTCCTCTATTCAGCAAGAGTTGTCAATCCAAACATTGTATCCTACTCTGAGGTTGTTCGTCTTGTCCGGACCTTTTTGACAGTCCCAACAGTCACTTCAGTATCGGAGATCAAAGAAACTGCAAAAATAGTCCATACCAATGCTGACGGGTTGGATCTTTTAGACAACATTGAATCTGTGAGAGATGCAATCTTAACTGGTGATTATTCAAGAGTAAAACTTCCGGAAGATATCAAAACTCCTCGTATTGCCATTGCAGGTGGGATGGTAGAGCCTCAAGCAATTGCTTCTCTCATAAATGAGGTTCCTAATCTCTCAGAGTCTGCCATTGTTCTAGACCTTCTTTCATTTGGATTCAAAACAGTGTTTACTAAGTCTCCTTCAAAATCTAATGACCCCTTTCTAGAAATGGCAAAATCAGTCTTGACTGCGCCTGGTGAACCAACTCATGAAGGTCTCTCATATCGGATGGAAGCGATGAAAGGACTTCTCAAAAACCTCTCAATTCAAGGTCTTATTGTATGCGAACAGTCTTTCTGTGACCCTGATCAGTTTGAAGCGCCTTCTATTGAGAAGGCTGCATACGAACTAGATGTGAAGACTATCCGAGTACCACTAGACCCTGAACTCAGTGACCGTGGTCGGATTGAAACACGCATACAAAGCTTCCTAGAAACTCTGGAGTGAGCTACAAAATGACTCAGGAACGAGCAAATGAAGAAAAACCCTACAGACGTCTTGAAACGCAAAGCCTTCTGCAACAAATTGCATTCCGTCATGGACTGGAGGCATTGGAAGCAAGTGAGAATGGAAATCTTGCATGGGTGACCTCTGGGTTTCCCGTAGAGATTCCTATAGCATTGAACATGGGTGTAGTCTATCCAGAACAAGCCGGGGCTATCATTGGTGCTCAAAAAATTGGACCAGAAGTATGTGGATACGCGGAAGACCTAGGATATTCACAGGATCTCTGTTCGTATGCACGTGCAAGCATAGGATCAACAGAAAAACCCGATGAAGTTCCAGTGGGATCGCTTCCAACACCCCAGATTCTCCTCGCATGTAACAATATCTGTGGTACTGTTTTACGGTGGTATGATGCTATTTCTGAGATGACTGGAGCTCCAGTCTTTCTCTTAGATACACCACCTATCGATAAACAACAGCTCCCTCATAATCAAGCGTATGTACGTCGTGGTGTTGAACGTTTGATTGAGTTTATTAGCTCTCACTTTAATCGAACCCTAGAGGATGACCGAATTCGCGAAGTTGCAGAGCTCTCGAGTAAAGCGACAAGACTCTGGATCCGTGCCCTTGAGGCTTGCAAGAATAAGCCGAGTCCGTTGAATTGTGCTGATAGATTCCTGACGATGGCTCCTGTAGTTTCAAGTCGGGGGACTGAACATTGTGTTGAGTTTTACGAATCATTTGTTGCGGAGGTAGAGGAACGTGTCAAGAATGGAATCGGTGCAATTCGAGATGAAAAGGTTCGATTACTTTGGGATAATATTCCACCATGGCATACTCTAAGATTTTTCAACATACTTGCAAGCAGAGGAGTTGTTTTTCCTGCTGATACATATACCCATGCATGGACAGGTAATATGGTGGGCACTAATAGACTTTCAATCATCGATGAAGTTGTTGAAACTTATTCAAAGGTGTATCTGAATATGGGACTTGATGCTAAGGTCGGTAAAATGTGTCAACTGATTACGGATTATGATCTTGATGGGTTTGTGATGTTTTCAGTACGTTCATGCAAGCGCTATTCTCTTGGTCAACTTGTATCAAAAGAGCTTGTCACTGAAAGGACTGGTGTACCAGGAGTCATAATTGAGGGTGATATGGTAGACTCTAGAGTATATAATGAGGCTCAAATTGAAACTCGAGTAGACGCACTTCTTGAGATGCTTATGTAAGGAGAGAGAATCAGTGGACATGGGTGTTGGAATTGACGTAGGATCAACCACGACCAAGGGAGTCTTGCTCGACAGTTCGGGAAATATCATAGCAAAGTCACTAATGTTGACTGGCGCATCAGCCAAACAAGCTGTAGAAACGACTCTACAAAACATCTCATCATCATCGAATATTGATCTTAATGGGGTCCCTGTGATTAGTACCGGCTATGGTCGTGCACGAGTTGAGCTGGCAGAAAAGTCTGTAACCGAAATCACCTGTCACAGTGTCGGTGTGCATTACATAAATCCGAATATCCGCTTGCTCATTGATGTAGGGGGCCAAGACTCTAAGGTCATTCGTATTGGGCCTTCTGGAAGACCTGAGGACTTTGAACTAAATGACAAGTGTTCTGCTGGAACCGGACGCTTTCTTGAGGTCATGGCGCGCGTACTTGAGGTTTCCATCGATGAGCTAGGCCCACTCGCACTCCAATCAAAAACTCCTTGTTCGATAAGTAGCACTTGCACGGTCTTTGCAGAAAGCGAGGTCATTGGGCATATTGGTGCTGGGAAATCTGCTGCCGATATCGCAGCAGGGGTTCATATATCCATGGTTTCCAAGATTAGCGCACTTTCAAAGCGCGTTGGAGTCAAAGAGCCAGTGTGTGTAACTGGAGGGGTTGCGTTGAATCCTGCCTTCAAACATCACCTTTCAAATCAACTAGGTGTAGAACTATGGGTCCCAGATGAACCACAAC
This sequence comes from Candidatus Thorarchaeota archaeon MP11T_1, assembly GCA_002825515.1. The sequence goes on from PJET01000040.1 coordinate 14,837, forward strand.
TCACTGGTGCATTAGGAGCGGCTGTCATCGCTTTAGAGAAGAAAGGCGAGATGTAATGACGAATAAGAAAGAGAGGTCAGAGTCGGAGCTTGTTCAGCTCCTTAAGAAGAATCTAACTGGCGTTGAATATGTAGAAAAGAAGATGTTTGGCAAGTTTGCATACTTCATCAACAATAATATGTTTACAGGGACTCATCTCTCATACCTCTTCCTGAAACTCTCCCCTAAGGACCGTGAAGAGGCTTTGTCCCGAGAAGGGATTATGGTCTTTGAACCACGTGCCGGTACAGTGATGAAAGACTATGTCGTACTATCCGATCAAGTTCTAGATGACACACCACTTCTGGCAAAGCTATTTCAGAAATCTGTTAGCTATGTATCACGTCTTCCTCCAAAGGAACCAAAGAACAGGAAATGATTCGAAATCATGTTATGACACCTTCTTCAAAACAGAAGTTACATAGTCTATGAGAAATAACCAATTATCAAGCGGCGTTCCTGAGCTCAAATTTCAGTTTGATTGCCTGTATTTGATAAGATTATTGTAAGGTTAAGCACTAAATGGAATAGCTTCTCTCCCCGCTTTCATACCAAGTTCCAAAGCTTTTAGGTTAGTTTCCTTAAATCTTGGCCACCGGTCAACGATCTGTTGCTTAAGTCCTTCAGGTGTTACAATTCCAGTAATGGCAGTTAATGCTCCCAACATAACGACATTCGTTGCTTGCTTTACTCCAACATCCACATCAGCAATTCTTGTGGCAGGAATCTTGTAGATTTTTACTTCATCCGGCAGGTCACCCTCAACTTCCACCAAGTCCTCGTCAATAATGAGAATCCCATCATCCTTCAGCCCATCAATATACTCCAGATATGCCGCCCGACTCATAGCTACAAAAACATCTGGTTCCTGAACTTTGGGATAGTCAACTTCTACATCATCAATCACAAGTTCACTCTTTGTAGCCCCACCCCTTGCTTCAGGACCATAACTCTGTGTCTGAACACACTGCTTCTTCTCAATGAGAGAAATTGTTTCTCCCAAGACAACTGCCATAGTGACTATACCCTGCCCTCCAAAACCACCAAATCTAATTTCATAGCGTGACATCAGAATCACCCCTTTAGTTTCTGATGCATCTCTCGAAGAACATTTGTATACTCGGGTTTGACGATGTCTACAAACTCCCCACAAACAATCCTCTTCTCATAATCAAGCTCCGCCTCATGAGGAGGGAGACCATTCTGAATCTCTGCCACCTCAAGCAGGTGTTTGTGCATTGCCAGTCCGTCTCCAAGGCGGTTCATTCTACCATATTCTGTTGGACAAGCCCCTATAATCTCCACAAACGAAAAGCCCTCTTTTTTGATTCCCTTCTCAATTGATTTTGTAGCTCTTCGAGCCTGTACTGCAGTCCATCTCGCGACAAAAGTCGCACCTGATGAGGCTGCAAGTTTGACTAAATTGAATGGGTGTTCTATAACACCAATCGGTCTTGGACTAGTCTGCGAATATCTACCATGTTCAGTAGTTGGGCCAAACTGTCCCCCGGTCATTCCATAGTTGAAATTATTAATGCACACGACTGTCATATCGATGTTTCTTCGAGCCGCATGAATGAGGTGGTTTCCGCCAATTGCTGCAATATCTCCATCTCCACTGACCACAATTACTTCTAGTTCAGGGTTTGCAATCTTCACACCTTCCGCAAAAGCAATGGCTCGACCGTGGGTAGTGTGGTAGGTACCAGTTTTGAAATATCCTGATGTGCGGCCAGTGCAGCCAATTCCTGATACAACAACGGTCTTGTGGAAATCCATCTTCAGATTGTCGATTGCTCGAGCGATCATTCCTGTGACCACTCCAACTGAACAACCGGAGCAATATATCCAAGGTTGCCTGTCCTCTCGGATGTATTTTGCCATTGGATGCTTCAAGACAGTTGTCGATTCAGTCATTGAGAGATTCTCCCGTTCACAAGTCAGCTCTGGGGGAAACATGATAAAAGGATTATTGATGTGACCATCGATTTTGTAACAATGTTATGCTACCTTGAATTGGAACTATCAATGAACATTATTTGTCCAATGTTTTTTGTACTGCAGTACGAATCATGGGAATTATCTGACTACGTCTGTAATGCCTCATGTCAATAGCTTCTTGTGGACATCCCGCGGCGCACGTTCCACAGCCTTGACATAACTCCTTCATTATGACCATTTGTCCCTCCTCTAATTTAGGCGCCGAATATGGACAGAAATCAGCGCACAGTTCGCATTTGTTACAGATGTCACCCTCAATCTCAGCATAAATGGGTTCAATATCAAAGCTGCCAGATGAAATCAGAGACTGAGCCATTGCTGCAGCACCTCTCCCTTGAGCCACTGCATTCCTAATATCTGCTGGACCAATACATGCTCCTGCAAAGAACACTCCATCTTTGAAAGACTCAACAGGTCGCAGTTTTGGATGAGCACAAAGGAAAAAGCCATGTCTGTCAGTATTCACACCAAGCTTTCGAGCAAAATCTATTGAATCGTGCTGAGGACGCATAGGCGTGGCAAGTACGACCATATCGTAGGTAAGTGATGTATTTCGGCCAGTGTAGAGGTCCTCTGCAAATACTCTTACACCATTGCTAACAGGGTCACCCTCAACTTCCGAAGCCTTACCTTTAATGACAATCACACCCATGTTCAATGCCCGTTGATAGAGTTCCTCATATCCAGGTCCATGGGTTCGAACATCGATTGCGTAGATATTCACTTCTGTATCTGGATACTTTTCCTTAATCTGCGTGGCTTGCTTGAGAGAATTTTCACAGCCAAAATAGCAGCAGTAGTCTGCTTCTGCTCGAGGGTCTCTTGAGCCAACACACTGAATGAATGCAACGCTCTCAGGTGTCTTTCCGTCAGATGGGCGTTTGATTTTGCCATGGGTCGGTCCTGCAGCATTAGTAATTCTCTCGAACTGTGCATTTGTGACAACATCTGGGAGAAAACCAAAACCATATTCTCTGGATTCAATCGGTTTGTATGATTCTCCTCCTGTAGCCACTATTATAGCACCTACGTTTAGCTCCACCAATTCATCCACCATATCATGATCAATAGCATCAGGCTCGCACTTTTCAAGACAAGTCTTACACTCACTGCATACAGCACAACTCATACATCGTTCTGCTTCTTGTGCAGCAACTCTCTTCAGAAAACCAAGCTCTACCTCTTCAAAGCTGAATCTTCGTTTAGTGCTACTCAAGGTTTTCGTCTTTGCTCTAGATGATTTTGGAAATTGCTTCAGATTTACTTCATCAACGGATACAATATGTATCTCACGTTGTAGTCCTGTATAGAAATCTGTCCCTGTCAAATATCGATGAATTGAATCAGCAGCCTCTTTGCCATGTGCAATGGCTTCAATCACACTCGAGGGTCCAGTCACCACATCCCCTCCCGCAAAGACCCCAGGAATGTTGGTTTCAAGAGTGTCTTTGTCAACTATAAGACTCCCGCTCTGAGTTGAATCTAACTTCTCTAGACCTGTGAGATCTGACCTCTGGCCTATGGCAATTATGACTGTGTCACCTTTAATTTTGGGGCCTGCATCTTTAGAGAATGTGGGAGAAAACTTGCCGTCCACTGTGTATACTGACGAACAGATTTGTGTTTCAAGTCCTGTTATGACTCCCCCTTTACTAATTATCTTGCTAGGGCCAAGAGAGCCCATTATCTTTACTCCTTCCTCCTCTGCAGCTTCAATCTCCCAATCGTGAGCAGGCATTCTATCTGGTGATGTTAGGTTTCTTGTTTCTAGACATACAAGTGTGACTTTTTTAGCACCAAGTCTAACCGAAGTTCTAGCGCAATCAATCCCTACATTTCCCCCACCAATTATGATAACCTCATTTCCGAAACTCTTGATTGGTTTCCCTCTCTTAGCACTCTTTAGGAATGGAAGACCGTACAAGACCCCTTTCTTCTCCTTGCCTTCAAGATTCAGATTAGCAGGATTCTGTGCACCTACTGCGATATATACTGCATCAAAATCTCTCCTAAGTTGGTCTAGACTAATATCCCTCCCAACTGTGGTATCAAACTGAACAGTGATGCCATGACCAAGCATCCAATTAATGTCCTGCATGGCAATATCACTCGAAACACGATAATCTGGAATACAGCTTGAGATTAGACCGCCTGGTTTGTTGGAAGAATCAAAGACGGTGACCGGATAGCCTTTAGATAGAAGATCAAGGGCACAGGTCAATCCAGATGGACCTGCCCCAACCACTGCAATCTTCTCCGGTAGCGATGGGTCTATTTTCTCTGGGACATCGTTTTCATTCTCTGCTACATAGTCTGCCACATACCTCTTCAATTGCCTGATGGCGACTGCATCATCACGTTCACGTCTAACACAATTATCCTCACAAGGATGGTGACATACACGCCCGAGAACTCGCTGGAGTGGTGCTGCATCCCGAAGGACGTTAAGAGCTTCTTTCATTCGTCCGTCCCGGGTGAGTGCAATAAACGCTTGATTGTTCACTTTAGCAGGACATGCGTTTCTGCAGGGAGATATTCCCCTTTTTTCAATTGAAAAGGTATTAGGTACAGATTGTGGAAATGGTCTGTAGATAGCCTTGCCATCAACAAGACCAAACTCATAATCATTGGAACTGGATACTGGACATACTGAAACACACTCACCACAGGAATTGCATTTCTCAGAATCTATGTATCTTGCTTTCTTCCGGACCTTTAACCTGAAATTTCCCACATATCCATCTACTTCCTCCAGTTCACTAAATGTCATTAGGTTGATGTTTGGATGCTGTTCAACTGAAGCCATTATAGGACCTAATATGCAAATAGCACAGTCATTTTGAGGAAACACCTTATCCAACAGTGCCATCTGTCCTCCAATTGTGGGGAGTCGTTCAATCAGATGAACTTGATATCCGCCATATGCTGCACTAAGCGCAGCAGAAATACCAGACACACCACCTCCGATCACTGCAATTTCGGGGATTATCGAAACACTCTCTGGATTCAAAGGTTCAAGAAACCTTGCTCTAGCAACGGCCATTTCAATTAAGCGCTTAGCTTTCTCATTTGCACCTTCTTCATCATGCATTGTACACCAAGAAACATGTTCCCTGATATTCACCATCTCAAAGAGAAACCGGTTGAGGCCAGCACCTTCGATTGTCTTTCGGAAAATTGGCTCGTGAGTTCTTGGGGTGCACGAGGCAACAATTACCCTATTTAAGTCAAACTCGCTAATTGCATCTTGAATTGTCTTCAATCCATCTGTTGAACAGGTAAACATCAAGTCTGCTGAGTGAGCTACATTTGGTAGTTTCTTGGCATGTTCACTCACCATACCCACATCAACAGTGCCAGCGATGTTCAAACCACAGTGACAGACAAACACCCCAATTCTTGTATTATTTGCAATCACCATAACCACACTTCCCAGTAACTGAGGTTCAAGAAGAATGAGATCCGAACTTTATCGGTATTACAAGCATTGGTGACGGGCTAAGGTGACTCTGTTTGCAACGGATATACATCTTGGTTTCATGATTCAACAGAACCAATCAATCATTTATTCAGTTACAAATTGAAATAAAGTCTTCGGGATTTTTTAGCTTGTGAAATGACCCTCCTTTATAGAATTTTGAATTATTATTGATTTGGTTGGCATTTTCATTCCTTCTTTTTTCGAACATATATCAACTAGGATGTGATTCGAATCGAACATGAAAAAGGTGGGCAATCTTATGATAGAATTGCTGTACAACTATAGTGATCGGATTTCTCTAATCTTTTCAAGAATTTCATGCGGTATTTGGGGCATCCCTGCTGGTTTTGTCATGAGATGCACCGGAGTGGGTGAAGCAAACGCTTTCACCATGTAATAGACCTGTCCTAGATTCTGCTCAGCCACAATAATCTGATTTACTTCCGAGGCTAGTTGTATTACCTCTTTTTCTGGAAATGGCCATACTGTCTTCAGTCTGAGCATGCCGACCTTGATGCCTTCTTCGCGTGCATCCCTGATTGCTCTCTTTGCACTCCTAGATGGTGTTCCGTATGAAATCACTGCGATTTTTGCATCATCAAGCATGAATCGCTCAGTTTCAACAATCTTGTCAGCGTTATGTAGAATTTTATTGTTCAGACGTGTAACAAGCTCAATCTGAACATCCTCCTTGTCGCTTGGATATCCACGTTCATCATGGGTCAATCCTGTTGCGTAGAATTGATACTTTGATCCAAATAGTGCCATTGGGGGTACCAGATCATCTTCATCAGCTTTGAAGGGTAGGTACTCTGAAGGGTCCACTGTTGGCATCTTGCGATATTCAAGCTTCAAATCTTTTTCATCTGGAATCACCAGACGTTCTCTCATGTGCCCAACAGTTTCATCAGCTAGAACAAAGACAGGGGTTCGATATCTTTCAGACAGATTGAATGCTTGAACGGTCTGGTCAAACATTTCTTGGACAGAAGCGGGTGTCAAAGCTATTATTTGGTAATCTCCATGACTACCCCATTTTGCCTGCATGACATCGCCCTGTTGTCCTTTTGTTGGTTGGCCAGTACTTGGACCACCACGCATGATATTGACCAAAACAAGTGGAGTTTCTGTCATTACTGCAAGACCTACTGCCTCCAACATGAGACTCACTCCAGGTCCTGAGGTAGCAGTCATTGATTTGACTCCTGTCCAAGAGGCTCCGATAACACTTGTGATGGAGGCTATCTCATCCTCATACTGGACATAAGCTCCCCCAACCTCGGGCATTCTCTGGGACATCCATTCAGCAATCTCTGTTGCAGGAGTGATTGGATATCCTCCAAAGTAACGGCAACCTGCACTCAGAGCGCCTTCTGCACATGCAATATCGCCCATTGTGAACATGACCCGTTCAGGCATCTATTTTTCCTCCTTTGGAATTTCTCTCTCAAACTCAGGTATCTCAGTCCCCTCTTCAAGAGCCCCCTCTTTGTAGGCTTTTTCAGCCTCTTTTCGGCCAGCTAAGAAGATAGCCATATCTGGGCAGATTCGTTCACAGAACTCACAGTTGACACATGCATCTATATCACAAGCAGTCACTGGGTGGTATCCTTTTCTATTGTAAATGTCAGTAAGGCAAAGCACGTTCTTTGGGCAGAACTCAATACAGAGCATGCATTGTTTGCATTGTTCCCGGAGGATAACAAGTACCTTCTCTCTTGTTCTGGGAGGCTTCGGTGTTATAGGTTTCCGAACCACTGACATCAATGTATTCTCCTTGAACCCTCTAACAAGAGTCCACTCTGTATTTACCATTACAGATACCTGTTCAGGTCTGACCCATGGCGCACCCTTGAGCTATTTTAGCCTTACCTTGAGGGACCTAATCCTGCAAAGTGCAATCAATATAGTTTAAGAGTGTATCAGCAGTAATCTGCCCTCAGAATATTGGAGTCGTAGCCCTTGACCAATAAGGAACCAACTGAAGATGAGTTGGCAGAGCTGGTGAAAGGTAAGACTCTAAGTGTCTACTGGTATATGTTACGACACCCACAACCTTTGACCGCACGTGAAATTCAACGCGGTGCTGAACTATCGAGTCCATCGCTTTCAATGCATCATCTAGAACGTCTAAGACAATTCGGACTTGTTGAGAAGGATGTTCATGGTCAATATACAATCAAACGCGATGTCAGGATGGGGATATTGAATCAGTTCATGGGTCGCGGTAGAATAATGGTCCCTCGCTTCTTGTTCTATGCAACATTCTACACCTCCCTCACAGCCGCTCTTAGTACTCTATTGATATCGTTTACAGCAGATTGGTATACAATGGTCCTTCTATTGTTGCTTATTTCTGCCTGTGCTGTATTATGGTATGAAGCGTTGAAGGTTTGGAGAGAAAAGCCATTTCCAGAGGGTGAAAGAGATTGAGAAATCAAATGACCATGAGAAACAGAGTTGCAAATTTGAAGGCAGCAAGGAAAGGACTTGTGATTGTTCTATTGCTAGTGGTATCAATGATTTTACCAGCGATTACTAACACATATCACAACATCGAACTCGAATCAATACATCCACAATATATCCCCTGTGCAGAAATTCCCACACTCAATCTTAGTTATACAACTCGCACAACCTTGATTGATACTCCAGTGAAGTCCGGTGATATCATTGCTGGTGATCATGTGACCTTGAAAGCAGAATGGACTCCTACACTTGTGAATAGATCAAAACTCGAAGTTCGAGCTCCTGCAATTCCAGCAACTCTAGTGGTTGAGGCTAATGAATCGACGATTGAGATTGATACCCGTGCTCTTGGCAACAATGCCACTTGCATTATTATTGCTACCACTTGGCTTGCAAACGGGTCAATGATATCTTTCGAGTTTGGAGATGTTTACATAGGGAATTACTTCATACCTAAAGTAACAGTGATCACTCCCAATGGCAATGAGGATTGGACATCTGTTCATAACATCACTTGGTCAGCTTCAGATGTAAATCTTGATGATGAATTTCTCTATGATGTTTTTTACTCATCAGATTCTGGTTCATCTTTTATCCCTCTTGTATATGAAACGAATCAGACTTGGTTTGAATGGGATTGTAGCAGTTTGAACAGAACAGATACATACATCGTACGTGTGAGAGTGACAGACGGGATTTATTTCTCTACAGACAACTCTGATGATACGTTCACTGCGGGAACAATCATAACCACCACAACCACTCCCCCAACTACGACTCCTACTACCACAACACCAGGAATAGAGCCGCGGATTGTTATGTTTATCGCAATACTCCTGTTTTCAAGCGGAATAATGGCCTTGGTTGTTTACATGGCGGCGAAAAAGTGGTTTTAGCGTAGAGCTTTGTCAAGTAGAGTTTGTGTACTGATAACATGCTTGTCAAGACCTAATTCAGTTGGATCTAATCCTAGTGCTAACCCAAGTAATTGAGTATAATAAATAACTGGAATCTGATACCTCTTCTCACCTAGCTCCTCGTTTAGTTGTGCTTGGGCAGTTTCATACTGCAAGTGACAGAATGAACAAACATCAATAATACAATCGACTTCTGCGTCAATCAGGTTGTCAAGTTTCTCCTTGGCTATATCAATACTCAAGTTAACTTGAGACCCTCGTACTCCTCCTCCAGCCCCACAACACATGTCTTTGTCCTTATATTGTATACTTTTAGCTCCGGTTGCTTCCACCAGCTTGTCCAGAAACGTGGGTTTCTGAGTTTGTTGCCATGGTCGAATTTTGCTGGGTTTTAGAAGATGACATCCATAGTGTACACCAACCTTGATTCCTGTCAATGGTCGAGTGACTTTGTTTCGAATAAACTCAGGCCCAATCTCGTTGATGACTTCAATTACATGCTTCGCATCAACTCTTCCAGCGAACTTGAGTCCCATATCTTTGAAGATTTTCCGGACTTCTCTTAACCTATCAGGGTGCTCATGAATCTCAGCAAGCGCATCTTTGAAAGTACCATAGCATCCATTACAACCAGTGATAATATCATGACCTGACATCTCTGCAAGCGCTAGATTTCTTGATGCAAGAGCTAACCACGTTGGTTCGTCAAAAGACCGGACAACTCCTGGTGCTGGACAACAGCTTGCTCCTTCTAGGTCTTCAAGATTAACTCCTAACTTGGGAAGTACAACTCGAATGCTCGCCTCCAAATTCGGAAATCGATTTGGCATCACACAGCCCAAGAAGAACGAGAACGTCCGTGCTTCAGTCACCTCATTTGCCCTCCGTCTTCTGGCTTTTAATGAGGTCTGCAAATCCAGTTCTCTTCATTATCTCTTGGACTTGTTCGAGGGCTTTCTTGTTGGAGTGGGTTGTTGGAGGAAGTTCCTGAAGTCCTAGGTCTTTCCGTATCTCTCTATTGGCATCATCTATAGGAACTGCATGACCAGTTGAGAGAAGTTTCCTAGAGGCTTTCTTATGCTCAGGTAACATTAGTCCGTTATCTACAGCCATATTCCTCATTATTATGATGGCATCGGTGACCTTGATTTGTCTAGGACATCTCTCGAGGCAGTTGTAGCATGTGGCACAGAGCCAGAGATCTGTGCTTGATAGTACGTCATCCTTAAGTCCAAGGATTGCTTTTCTCATAAGTTCACGAGTTCTGAATGCAGTACGTCTTCCACTTGGACATACGGTGGAACAAGTTCCACATTGAATGCAAGTACGTATCTTATCGGCTCCAGCTTGAACTATTTTGTCGACGAACTCAGGATCGATATCGTTGTTGTCTATGGTTTCGCGAGAGGTAGTATCCGCCATATTCAGACCTCAGCGTGCCCTTATCAGGTCCCGCATTTGACGAGATATAAGGATTGAGATAATAGGGATTTTGTATGGGATAAATATGCTCTATTGTGCACTAGAATTACTCAGTCGAATCTATATACGTCAGCTCCAAGCAAACCTAGATTTCCAATCCTGACATTTGTCAAACCTTCATCATGCGCAACTTCTAATGCAGCTTGAGCATGAGCTCGACTTGTACGAGGGAGGTCTCTCATCATATGATGTGGGTAGAATCCTAGGAGTGCGGTTGGTATCGTTGGGTCATTCTCTGAAACAAACCTACAAATCTTTCTGACCTCCGATATGTCAATATATCCGGGAACAAGAAGGATACTTGCTACAAGAAACTCGCCTTCACGGTCTCTCATCTTAGTTGCTAACTCTTTGAAGTTCCTGAGTACGACAGAGTTTGAAACTCCTGTCAATACTTTATAGAGATCTTGCGAAACTGCTTTGATGTCGAACTTGAATGTTCCACCTGTTTCTTCAACAATACTCGCTATTCTTGTGAGCCACTTCTTTGAGATGTTTCCATTAGTTTCATAGCAGACTCTAACCTGTCTTTCGATATTCAGTAATTTCGATGTGTCCAATGAATGTTCAGAATTAACTGATGGGTCACCTCCAAAATAGCAGACACACGCAGTGTACTCGTCTGCTGCATTAGCAAGTTCTTTGGGAGTCATCAGTGGTCCTCCATTCGCCATCATTACTCTATAACTCCCATTCTGACAGAAAAGACAATCCGAATTGCATGAACCATAGAATACTGCAAGGTTTTTCAATCGTTTTCGCCCAAATCCAAACTCCATTTCTTTTGTGACTGAACAGACCCAGTCCGCCACACAATTCGTTGGAAGGGGATCGAAGTACCATGAAACTACAGCCTGACCAGGATATCTTTCAACAACCCCTGAATCAATGGCAATACGATTGTTGCAAAAGCCTACATCTCCCTTATTCATTTTGCAGTGATTACCACAGTCACCACAAGTGAAGGAGCCATTCTTTGGAATAGAGGGCACTAGTTGTTGCCGTT
>PJET01000012.1 GCA_002825515.1 Candidatus Thorarchaeota archaeon MP11T_1
TTGGTGTAGAATGGAAGATGCGTATCTGTGACTTCCACTGGAAATTCGTCGTCCGTCATGGGGGCATAGACGACGCCATTTGCAAATGCGCGAGTATTAACCTGTTCCATGGTACCCTCAGAACTTATTGACGAAGTAGTTGATGATGTGGAAGTGATCCTCAAAGAACTCTTCCTCTTGCCTCATAACGTCACGAAGAGGCATCCAGAAAGCCTTCTCTGCATCATCATCTCCCTTGACCTTCGGGAGAGTTCCGGCACCAAGGTCGAAACAGAAAGCGTGCGTAATCGTACGGCCCCGCAAAGAACGAGCAGGGTGATCGAAGACATTCTTGTCAACAATCCGTTTCCTTAACTCATCCTTTGGTAACTTGATTTGGGTTTCCTCCTTCAATTCCCGCAAGCAACCATTCACTACTTGCTCGTCCTGACGAAGGAATCCACCAGGCAAAGCTAACAAGCCCTTTCCTGGGTAACCCCGCCTACGCACTACCAAGATGTGACCACTTTTGATGACCACAGCATCAGTTGTCACAAAGATAGGCGGGAACGGAGAACCACTCCACATTGCTTTGTAATCAGCAACATGACGAAACTCATCGTACAGACGCTCGTATTCGGGCGTGCCAATTTCATTCTTCAGCTTCTCGAATACAGGTTCTGGGCACACCTTCTTCAGATCGAGTGTGTCTTTACGGAAGAAAAGCTCACGTACCTTGGTAGCATCAATAGTGCCAAAGCTACCGGTTTCGCGGAAATTCCACCTGGGGAATAAATGCAAGTAGAATGTGGAACGGTCTTTATCATGACCGTACAATGTTACATCACAATCTTCTAGGTCATAAGTTTCACGAGTGCCGTAGACTTGAGGCGACGACGGTGAAGAAGTGATCGTGCCGTCTTCGGCGACCAAAGTAACACCATCAGTTTCCAATGGCTTCCAGATCTCAACCTGACTGAGAGATGATTGTAATGCTGTTAGCCAAAGATTATCGTTGTATAAGTAATCTTTCGCTGCAACAATCGAGATACGATCGTTGGTCCCACACGGAAAACAAGCGCGGATCATTGCCTCGCGCTCGTCCGTAGTCCAAGGGTTCTTCACCGTCTTGGCCTGACAAGCAGACCCAAGCACAATAATTAAATGCCCGACCTCATTCAGCGCCATTTGAATGGCGGCAAGGTGAGCATTGTGCAGTGGTTGAAGGCGTCCAATGAAGACGCCGATTTTCGGCTTTTCCATAACTACTCTCCGTAATTGCAGTGACGATCCCTTCCTGGGATGTTGTCACGCGGAAAAAAGGCACCGGCTTGACGATCCTCGACCGCCAAATATCTTCATGTGCCAACACTTCTCTGTCGAAGTATGCATAGTGTACTCGAAACACTATCTCCTGTCAACACTCTTTTTCTGGCCGGCTGGCCAGCCTAATCAGGCGTTTTCCGAAGCATTCGGAAATGCAAGCTTTATCTGGGCATTTATGACACTGATTAAAACCAAGAGATCAACCTTCGTCATCTTCTATCAAGTCCCTCGGACGGTTTTCGGATCGCTTCGGCCACAACTGGTGGAACATACTGGGAAATATCGGCTCCGTAGAGGGCTAGCTCCCGCACCGCCGAGGAGGAGACATGCGTATGATTGCCCTTCGCTGGGATAAATATGGTCTCGATATTTCCAAGTCCAGAATTAATATGAGCCATTCCAAACTCATATTCAAAGTCTATGGTATTACGGAGACCACGAATTGCTACTTTAATATTGTTCTTAGCACAAAACTCAGCTAACAACCCCCGAATCTCGTGAACTTCGATTCGGTACGAATCAGTGATTCGCCCTTCGATTTCCAAAAACCGTAGAGATTTCGTTACTAGTTCCCTACGCACACCAATTGGAAGAAAAGGCTTCTTCTTGACGTTGTTAGCTACCCCAATTACCAATTCGAAAAGGGGAAAAGCACGTGCAATGATGTCCAGGTGTCCCCACGTGATCGGGTCGAAACTACCAGCGTAGATTGCTCTAGTCACTCTTTACTCCTTTTCATCGAACGCCCATTCGGACAGATGCAATATTGCTGTACCCCACAAGGTTCCCCATACGGAGTTTTCACATGGGTTTCAACGATACCAGTATTGCCACACAACCCACAGACAAGGATCGTCTCGATTGTGTTGCGAAGTCCTTGTGGAGCAGGAACACTAATAAGGAATTCTTCCCAAAGGTCTGAACGAGCCATCATACATCTTTCGATAAACCACAGTGGGGACACATGTCGTCAAACTGCTTTGGCATATTGCGCGCGTCTACCTGAATCATCATTGCGCGCTTATTCCAAGCCGCCCTAGCCTTCTCTTCACATTCGTGGTAATCAGCTCCCTGTTGTTCAACAGGCGGGCCGACTGCTCCACAATTATCACATTTTACAGCGCGCTTAAATTGCCTAGAATAATCGAAAGAAGATTCCCACGGGATATATCCACAGAAAGGACAGGGGCCGTTTTTATCCATCACATCCACCCGCTAAAACGCAATGCTTCAGCACTTTCTCGGATTCCAGATCCGTAACTCGTGTATCCAAAAGTGAAATTGGGCTTACGATCTTTCTTTGGGGGTGATGGCTTGGGTTCGGGTTTTGTTGTCACCGAACGAAGAATGGTACGAGCTATTTCACCGCAGGTATAGCACCTACACTCCTGATACTCTGTACCCTTCATTCCTTTGAATACGGTATGTTTAATCCATATCAAAGAATGATCCTCATGCTTTTTAAGCCAAGCATCATTCAGTTCTACGGGTCTCCCGAACTCTATTTGTTTTTCTGTTGCCATGTTCTAGTTCTTTCCTGACTATATGAGCCACACTCATTAGTATCAGAAAGATACCAAGCCCAATTGAGAGGATAGATATTACTGGGTCATACCAAAAAGCTATACCAAGCCAGATAAGCATCGCAGACCCAAAGGCCATACCTAGCATCCAGCCCGTAATCATAGCACGAGTAGAAACGCTGTATTGAACATGAGTTTTATTGGGACTCATGATGAAAATCCTTCGGCGATACGTGCTTTGTCAGCCATACGCCGTTCGCAGATAACCAAAACTTCTGCCCTCTTACATGCATTTGGCGCGCATGAATCTTCAGCAGCGCACATTTGCCATGACGTTCCCCAACTTTGACAGCTGTTGCTTTATCTGCGCTCAAATGAACATGTTGGCGGCCCATTGGTTTCAGTCCCTCTTTCCAGATTGAATCCAAAAACCGCGTAGCCGTGCCATGCCACAAAAACTCTGGGGGCTCTGCCTCTTGCAGTTCCACATCCACCTGAATAGAATGCCCCTGATTAGCTCGAATACTTAGACCATCTTGACTGTATGAATACCTTCCCTTTGCATCTGTTCTGACAATCTCGTCTAATTCGCCAATGTCAATCGGCATCAGGCGGCAAAGATCCTGGACATTAACCCACCCGTTCTGGTCCATCTCAATCCCAATCTTCTTAGGATTGTGACGCAAAACCAGAGCAAGAAACTTACTCTTCTTGGTAAGGTTTTTGTGCCCCACAGGGAATGTCCTCACACGGGTTGAGATTGCCCACTACTAATCTCTTTCTTCAATTTCTGAGCTGCCTTGCTTAAATCAGAAGCAAACTCTAAAATCTCATTAACATCAGTCTCATATTGAACCAGCCGTCTGTAAATTACATCAGGGCTTCCACGCATGAATATCTCAAGGGCATATAGAGTTTCTTCCTCATCATGAGCCAATGCTGGTATCTCGCTTCGTGTTGTGGACATCTGCACAAGGCCGTTAAACAGTGTGGCACAATCTAGATATTCAATTCTACTTCCGCTTTTCATCAGTATCTCCTATAACAACCTTAATCTTCAGTGGCCCGGTTTCTTCCCCACTGCCTTTAGTCACAAACAGGGGAATATTATCGTCTTCGCTCAGCGTCTCGATTATCCAAGTCTTAATCTGGCTTAGAGCCATCTTGTTTAGCTTAGCTTTTTCGTAACTCTCGAAAGATGTATCTAAAGTTACGGTAGCACGAACGTTAACTTTCTTACCCATTATTAACCCAGAGTAAATAGGTTATGAGATCGTTAACATCTCCTGTTTCGAAGATACGAGAATCACCAAGAGGAAAACCACGACCAGGAGGCATCCACAATACGGGACGACCACCTTCAGGATACCATCGATCGGCCCACTCTATCACATTCGCAGGCTTGTCGTCAATAAGTGTATCAGCCTCAATTATGTGCTTCTTGTACGCCAAAACGATATCGGTTCGCTCGAACCCCATTTCCTCTTTAAGCCACACGATTCGCTCATCTGCGTAGAAACCATCAGAGACCACAGAAGTGACACAAATAACTTCACCCAGTTTTCGAAGTCTGGCCACTAATTCGTCCGCGTAATCAAACTTCTCCAATCCGCGAATTAGACCAGGAGTCTCAAGGATGTACTTCCAGACTTCATCCTTGATCGCCTTGACCTCGGGATAATCAAATAAATCCCAATTCTCCCCATCAGATGGCCTCGCTTGTACTCCAAATTGTGTTTGAACTATTTCAAGAAACATCTTGGTAAAATTAGATAGGACACCATCGCAATCAATTAGAATTCGCATAATACTCTTCGGGAATTAAATCGTGGTGTTCGTAACAATCGAACCACGACGTATGACCGTCTTTATCTTTCCACTCTTCATTTTTCATTAGCGTAACCGTAAATGAGGAACCTGTCGCTGGAATAATCTTACACTTGGTAAATCCCAATCTTCTTAAGAAAGAATAAGCACTACAAGGTGTGCGAAATTTTTGTGGCCAAACCTTGATAAAGCCCTTTCCTTCAAAAAAGAAGCGATAATAGCGCTTGTCATCGAACTTAACAGAGCGCAAAATAGCTGTATGTTCTCTTGTGATAATGAGAGGAACGTAGGCCATTATGATTGTCGCTGTTTTGATGCCGCCTCTGTCCACTCTCTGAATGCATCCACTACCGCCTTGTCATTCTCGACTAAGCGGCCTTTGACATAGATGTCGCCATTGCTATCAAGCCGTAGAACATCACAATCACCATTCAGTCGGAAGCAAATACTTCCCTCTGATGGTGGAGGAGGGGCTTCTCGAAGCGATATTTCCCCCGCTGCGCCAATTCCGATAGCAGCAGCGCCGAGGCCAACGCATCCTAATAACTCACGTCTGTTCATTTTAGTACTCCTTTTTAGTACTCCTCGGGCAAAGACATCCCCTTTGTCGCAAACAAAGGTGAGTAAACCTCATTCTTGGATATGAAGTCTTGCATCCAATCCCATTTGTTTTCGATCAGACACCTCACCTCATCAGCGTTGAGCTTGATGGTCTTTTCAGTATGCATCTCAAGCATCCGAATAGCTGTGTCATACTCCGCTGTGTGGTCCACTGGTAGATGAAGACCAAACCGCAAAGCGGTTACTTTGCCTTGAGCAACGGCATCGAGTTTTTCCGCTAAAGCTTTCTTTGCTTTTTCAATGTAGCCCTTGCGAGAATCCTCAACTAACTCAACATGTTCTTCCCGATTTTTTCGCAACGTTGCCAAAACATCGTTTTTGTCACAGGACACTTCCATAACCATATTGTACATAGCTCTCATCTCCTTACTCGCCTTTCTGGTATAAGTTTTCCCCCTCGGCGGACTCTTTGACAAACATCTCGCCAAGATGGTATCGACTATGCTCTTGCTTGCCTTTTTTCTCCCACTCGATTATCACGTCACATAACTCACGGGCACCATCATCCCATTGCTCAGCATCGGCTCTCTTGAGCTTTCCGACATCGCCATCCTTGTGATGGATGACCATATCCTTAACCATCCTTTCGATGGGATACTGGGTGAGAGGAACATTCGAGTCTCGAACAGCCCAACCAAAAGCACCACGGATTGCGCCTTTGGAAGTCTGCTGGATTCCAACAAACCCACCCACGAAATCCATGGGATACTTGGTTTCATAGTAGTCCCACACAAACGGAACTTTCGAAATCCCTTTGACGAAAGCATCCATGGTAGGTCCAGCACCAAATCCCCTCTCTTTGTGAATTAGATCATTCTTCCTGAAACCTCCCTTTCCTCCACCATCCAGATAAGGGAAGAACTTCTGAGCATGACCATTGATGAATGGCCCGCCAGACCCGCCACCTTCTTTGTACCAGGAGCGCCAGAAATCCAAATCAGGATTCCCCTTGGCAGTTTCCACAAGCTGATCTAAAACTGGCAGGAGATGTTCAGTCCACCACCCCAAACCCAGGTCTGAGAATTGTGCAACACGATCTCTGATTTTCTCCCAGTCAGTCACTTCGCCTTCCAGTGTTACCAAAGGAATTGAACAAAGTGTTTGGATGCCGTAGTCGAAGTACCGGCTCATGGCATCCATGAGAACAATCTCTGACGCTACTCGTTGTAATTTGCCGGTGGTTGAGAAATCGGCAACGATGAGACTATGTTTTTCATCACCAATTTCTTTCTTGATCATTCCGGAGAACTCATCAAAGCAACCCTCCCAGTCGTTCTTTCCTCCTTTGACGAACCCATCGCGCCGAATCTCAAGGAACTTCTTTCCCTTGAACTTGACGAACTTGTCTCTCAAGTCTTCGGCATTCTGGGTGATGTGAATGGCCAAGCCACGCTCGATCGTAATCCAGATCACATCAGGATCTAGAATCAGATGGCGATGAAGTGCAAAGGCCATATGGGTGAGTCCAATCAGATTTGGACGGCCAGGCACAATATCTGTCAATTCGCAGGCTTGTTCAATATCACCACCAATGTTCTGGATGATTGCCTGTTCCGATGAAATAGTTTTGAGGGAATCGGTATTGACTGCTAGGGACTTGTGCAAAGCCAAGCCTAATTCAAATGTATGACTCATTTTTCTTCCTTTTTACATTCGGCGCACAACGGATAGTACTCAACCGTTTCAAACGATCCTACACATTCGGGATTTGAAGCGCCACACTTCGCACATTGTTCCACACGCTTAAAAACCCTCTCACGATTCTCGACCAATGAAATAACATATCTTCCGATGTACTCAGCTACAAACTCAGCATGTTCGTGTAGCTGGGTTCCCCTAGACATGACTTTCAAAGCATCTCGAATAGATTGCTTTTCGTCGCCTGTCAGTTTCAGGATCATCGGAACCACTTCCAAGGGCCTACAAGTTTGTCATTCTCAAGATCCCATTCAACCTCTATTCGAACTCCATTTTTGTCTGAAGTCTTCGTCCAGGTTTCCAAAATGAACTTGACACCTGTGTGAGGCCCGTTCCGAGCTGCGACTTCACGTGCAGAGAAACGGTTGTCAGGATCAGTGAGATCGAACAGAGGTGCAAAGACTCGCCGCGCTATCACCTTACCTTCTAGTGCCTTCTTCTCTGGAGAGGTTTCGTATTCTTCTTCCCACTTAACAACCTGTTCCCAAGAAACATCGCTGAATTGCTCAAGCTCCTGAACATTCATCGTCCGGTGTTCGAACTTCTTGGGAACAGCTTCCAGAGCTTTGAGAATTACTTGGTAACAATCCAGGCAATAGTCTGGGTTGGAATGATCTCCGTATTCAGGAAAACCCCATCCCGAACGCAGACAGTAGTATACTGTGCCGCAATGAACACAGCGGCGATGAGCGTAACTAGTCATCAGTAATCTGTTCCGTCTTCGGATCTCCGCCTGAAGCTGACATCAAACATCTCAGCAGTGTTGTTAAGAATTTGTGTCAGTTGATCGCTCATCTCAAAACGCTCCTTGTTCTTCTCAATGCTCTTGAGAATATTCCCATCGGCGTGCCGTTCTGAAGATGAGAACCAATCACAGAACATCTCAATCAAGTCAATGAGTGTCATCCCATTGATGCCTTCAGCAAAATGCTCTGGATGATGGCGGTTCTTGGCGTAGTGATGAGATAAAGCCGGAGCCATCGCCTCCAAACATTCCTTATACTCCGCACTACCGTAAGTCATTCCTTTCAGACGTGAAGTGTACTCAGCAAATGTCGGACGCTCTTCATCCCCTAGTTTGGTAGTATCGTGTTGTTCTCCGCGCTTCAGAAGCTCAACCGCAAGCATTCGTAAATACTTACGAACAGTGTCGATATGCTTCTGGGTTTCAGCGTTCGTTGCCAGTTCTTGTTGACTTAGCATACCTCTCTTATCCTCTCAGCCATGGTTCTGATCCGGTCAGATTCGGGGGCCTCTGTGGTACACCCTCTGGTCCCGGAGGTTCGATTTGGGTCGGAGTCATGTAAGAAGAACTCTTACCTTGCTGCAATCCAAAGATACCTGCGATTATCGCCGCCAAAGCCAAAACTCCAAAAAGTGCTAACATTTCCATTTCACTTCTCCTCTTTTAACCACTTAACATCTTCGTCATTATGTGTGCCGTCTCGACACGAATGACATAGATCACCCTTATTAACCACAGGGCTACCACAGCCCGAGCACCACGGCCCGCCTCGACGGATACGTAATTCTCTCAACCAAGTAGCTATTTGCGGATCTTCGCATTTCTCAATAGCCTCTTCTAAAGCCTCAGTATTGTCTTTCATCTAGTTTGCGTCTGCGTATTAAAATAAAGCGAATAGGTTCGAGCGCAAAAAATCTCATGGTAACTACAATTCCCCACCACCAAAAGAAATGCTCAAACGTGAGAGATATGTCCTGAATAAAGAAGGACCAGATAAATGCAGCAGCGCTTCCAGCCCATATTGCTGAAATCGCCTCATCCATCTCTCGATGAATGTGGCAGTAACATTTCATAGATTTCTACCAAGTTTCTTCGCTAAGTAATATTGTCCAAGCCATTCTGTTAGTACCTCTTTGTCTCGCCAAGGTACTTTCTCTAATGTTCTGATATCTCGCCATTCATCCCCAAAAAATACGCATGTCTGTGTGGTATCTGAATGCCTCTTCGTAAACTGTAAAGTTACCCAGTCTCTATTAATCAGTTCGTTTCGGCGGTAAGTAAACTGAACTAGCCCCGAATCTTTTACAGTGGAATATCCAATCAGCCAATACTCATACTTGTTGGGATATTCAGATCTTCGTTCATATCTAATGCATGTTTGGCTCGCCATCTTTGCGCATTCTTTCTTGCAATATCATCTAGTCTTATCATTTTTTGCGTCTGCCAAAACTCCAGAACATCAACTGTCAAATGAAAACAAAGCAAACGCTCATAGTGCGGAATCCCCCAGCCCATTGGGCCTTCCCACGTTTTGATCATCTTTCGAGGAGAGGGAATCCCACAATAGGGACAGCGCACATATCTCTTACGCCATGTCCCCTTTAGCCATATCAGGGTTTTCCTCTTGATCCGGGTCAGCTTCATGTTCAACCCATTCCTTATCAATGAAGTGTCTTGGATTTTCACCCAGAACTTCAGCCATTCCATCCAATGTCAAGTCGCAGAATTCATCCGTCCAATCACCAAGGATGTACAAATCACTGCGACCTTTCAATAAACCGAATAGAATAGGATCTCTCTTAGCCGCAATCTCCTGCTTGGTTTCCGCCCAGGATTTCTTGTTAGGATCATAATGCATCACGGCATAGTTATCGAAAATCTCTAGCTCATCTGCCGCTACTTTAAGTTCGACTAGTTCTGGAGGAACTGCCCGAGTGAAATTCTTGAGCCAATCTAGTCGGACACCTTTCTTGCATTCCTTGTAGAACCTAACGACAGATTCCTCACTAACAAACTGAGTAATCCCGATAGAGAGCATGTGGGTCTCGGCTATGTAAGCCCCCAAGCCGTCCTGTAGTTTCTCCTGGAGAGCAATCTGCCCGGCACGATTTGCCCGAGCGATTGCCTCTTCATAGCCACGAGCACGAGCTTCAAGAAGCTTAATATCCTGAGATGATTCCTTGATCTGTTTAAAAAATCGTAGCACTCGAACTAATTCATCATCAGCTGTGATCCACCCCCAAAACCAACCCCAAAATCGAGACCACAAACCCTTGCGCTTGCGTCTGGCAGAGACGTTTCCCCCGCTAACCACAAACTCCATCTCTGTCATTTCCGTTTCACCGGAATTTATGACCAGAGAGGTCGAAGTTGACTTCTTCTTTTTCCTATACTTCGGGAGATTGCCGTCTTTGACAAATGTCTCGAAGATTAACAGCCCGTCCCCGGTTCGGTTCAACATCAGATCAGCTCCAATCCCTTCTCTTTGGTAATACGAACCTTCCGAATACCAAGACGATCACGAACCCCCTTCTTCTTCTGATTCATCCCGTCTTCGTATTCTTCAGCTGTACGCTCCCACTGATCGATTAGCTCATTGCATTCATCTTCGGTGTGGAACACACAAGGCCCGAAACCATTTGAGGCTACCTCGTCATTCTCCAAATCCCACAAGGCATATCCTTCTAGCGGACCACTGTACAGTTCCCCAATTTTGTCATGTATGGTGTTCAAATATGGAATCAACCTGTACAGCCGTATGGTCCGACTAGCTTGTGATTGAGAATCTGTTCTCTTGTTCTTAGCAAAGAACCTATCGAAAGAGAAGCTCTGCAACATACGTTGAGCAACGAAAACTGCGTAATCCAAATCAGCAGATCCTACTGTGTCTTCATCCTCTTGGATGTTTTTGGAACGACCGTGTGGCTCCCTTGGCTCGTAGGCATCCCTCACAATATGCCAGACCAAAGCTAACCGGCTCCAACAACTCAGTTCTTCCCACTTAGGCTCGCCACGCTCAATTCTCTCAACAACCTCCTCAATTGGAATATCCAATCCCTCAAAAGACACTTCGGGAAATTCTAGAACACCATCGTGCCCATGTAGACTTAGCGCCAATTCCTCCAAGTCGCTGATGGGAATCCAGTGGGGACTCATCCTAAAGATGTGACAGAGAATATCTTGTGCGTTAGATGTCTGTCCGCAACAACCGCCGATGTACTCCGCACCCTCACTTGATGCCATGTGACACCATTCATCAGCAGTGAAATGAATATGTACTGTGCTCAAAATTGGAAGCTTGTATTCCTCTCGACCCTCACCAACCTTGCCGCGATACTCGCTTTTGACACCCCACTTCACCCCCAATTTCTTAAGTAATTCCGTGGCTTTATCGAACTTTTCTTGTTGGGCGCTCATGGAGACCTTCCTTCAATCGCAACAACATGAAGAGGGTGAGACCGATGACAATGAATGGGAAGAGAAAGGGTGATAGTGCAATGATGAGTAAATGAATCCACCAATCATCAAAAACAAGTTGTAGACCATTTGTTTTACAGACTACAATGGCAACAGTAACCCAGACAACACAACAGTACACCACCCAAACTAATTGTATGAGGTCCCAATTCACTTTTTGCGCTTCTTTGTTTTTCGGGGAGGAGGTGCAACAACCCCGTGATGAGAACCTTGTTTTTGCGCACGTTGCTTTGCTAAGAACTGCTTCATCACCTTCACATCATCAGATTCGAATAACTGACAATTGTAAGGACTGTAATCCCGGCATACCTGAGGCTTTACAGGATGAATTCCACAGTTGCGCTTATCAATATCAAAGAAGATACAAACTTCCTCTCCTTGATAACGCTTAGATTTGGTTCGACCAAATAACACTGGATCATCAGCTTTGATAGTAATGAAATTCTCCCTTACCCATTCATCACTTTCGTTCGGAAAATACCGGCTGACGCGCTCAAAGTCAGCATGAGTGACGACAATGCTGTCGTGGAATTGAGAACAACAACGGGAAGTACACGTACTACAAGGATTGCCTTGTACGTTTCGTCCGCTCCTGATCGCTTTCTCAATCTCCGCGTACAAAGTGTTTACTGCTTCGCGAATGCTAGCATTCTTTGACCTGTTTAGATAGAATGTCTCTTCAATCTCTGCCCGACTATCAAATCCAGGGATAGGAAGATTGTACGTGATGTTTAGGTATGGATTCTCCCCATCATCTGCGCCGATTTCAATTGCAGAAACTCTACCAAAGTTGAACTCTTTGACTGGATCAATCGTCGTCTTCGGGCTCATCAAAGATATCCTTTACAGCAATACAAGTACACTCAGCAAGCTTCTCTTTGCACTTAGGACACCACCCGGCATTTCGAATAACGCAGTCGTCTTCGGGACAACCACGATTGTTATATTCCAACGGCGGCTCCCATCCACGAGGGACCGCTGTTAGATTATCCGGCCACCGGCCCCACAATCGAAGTAATGGGCGCTGATTTCTGACGTTCCGATACGTCATTTTTTGTACGAGAAGATGCTCCCTCCGTGATCGAGCATTCCCTCAAACCCACACCATTTACATCTGGCATGTTGAGATGCACCATCGAAATGAAGGTATTCCCAGTCTCCATGAGAATGCCATCCCATGAAACAACAAAAACGCTGAACTCTGCGCAGTTTGCTAAACGGACCATAAGGTAGAGTTACAAACAATAACAGAGCTAGGAATAACAGAATTACCCAACAACGAGAATCAGAAATGATCCATACGAAGCGGGTCCACACAATCTCAGGAATATCAGTGACTTTCATTGCGAAGACCCTCCTCCATAGGAATCTTCACTATTACATTTCTCTTGCGTTTGAACACTCCGACTTCAGGACGAAGTGGAATCGTCACAGTGGTTCGAACAACATAATGCTCCTTGGGTTTGCCAAGAAGTTCACAACAAATAGGTTTGTCTAGGTTAGGCATGATTCTGCTGATACGGGAGCCCATGGGGTCCT
Organism: Candidatus Thorarchaeota archaeon MP11T_1; assembly: GCA_002825515.1. Next base: position 12,736 of record PJET01000012.1, read on the forward strand.
CGAAGTTCTCCAGTGATGTCGCAGTGAACCGATTTGCAAAGTTGCTGCATGGCTCGAAGCTTGCTCTCGTCTGTGCCCCCGAGTATTTCAATCAGCAACTCACCATGAAGTTCCAATGTCTGGTGACTGTACTTCACGATCCTAGCTTCTGTTGTCATCTCTCATCTCGTCAATGGTTCTGTAGCCATAAGCCCATAGCCAGCCTTGAATAAATCCTAGCCAGCGTCCAGCTTTCTCAAGCTCGCCCTTATCAACAAGCTTTTGAGCTTCTTGACACATCCATCCAATGTGCCTAAGTTTGCTCTCTAAAGGCACAATGCTAGTACTATACAATTCCTTATCTAATTGCTTTGGGGGGATTGCCTCGTCAACCACTAGCTCAAGATATTCCCGTAAAACACGCTTGATACGTTCAGGAGTCATCAACACTCTACAACCATCAGAAATTTCTCTTTTTCAAATCAGCTGCTAACCGTAGCAATGCTCTTTTCACAGCTGGAAGCTTGGCTGCCTTTGCTCGACGACGACAAAGTTCCTGAGCATCTGATAGTCCGTCTCTGTGCCCGTATCGATGATCTAAGTCGCGCATCGAAGGCTCTCCTCCTAATCCACATCCATAAATCCCACCCATCAGATATTCCTTTCGGCCTCCATTTGACGAGCAAACAACTCGGTCTTTAAAGCATTCTCATCGTTTCCAACTAGAAATTCATACTCTACTTTGTTATTTCCGATTAAACGACCCTTGATAGGAAGACATACCTCAAACCCAGATATTTTCTTTACCTCAGTAGAGGCCCGAGCAAAACTGTCAGATCCACATTCCACCTCAATTGCTCGTTCATCAATCTTCTTCTTTCCCATCATCACTCCTTAGCTTCTTGTAGAAAGCTTCCCGCTCTTTCCTGTCTTCTTCTAATACCCGGTCCCAGTAAGCTAGGTCACGCGCCATCGTAATGAACAGAACAATCAGCGCTCCAGCTGGTATTATCCCAAATGGTCCGCAGAATGCCGCAAACCAAAATTCCCAATCAGAAATAGTCACACTAATTCCTGTGCGCAAGAATCATCTGTCGAAAAACTATCATCTTATTCTGAACTTCAATAGGTAAATTACTAAACTCTTCTGCTGATAATTCTTCAAGAATCAGTTCACCATCTGCATTCTCCGCGAATTGCGTAACTGTCCCGCAATAGATGCAGACACTCAAATCTCCTGGATTAGGAATACGTTGCTCCTCCCCGACATATGTTGCCCCATCAAGTAGGGCTCCACACTTCGGACAAGTTGGAGCCCCGCGCATGATCTGTATTCCCTTTGGCATCAGATTCGTACTTTCCTCTCATCTCGACCCGCAGCTAACGCTTCCCACTCATATCGATGAGCACGATCAATAGCCGTAGCCTTCGCAGTGCGTAACAAAATCGCACGAGTCGTGAGAATACCTCCAATCAAAGCTAGAAGCACCAAAAATAATACCCAACCTTTACCATCTTTACTGTCACTACCCTTGCCAAAGAAGAAATCTGCTACTCCAGAGCTAGCTTCCGGAACGTAACTTAAAGCACTACTAATGTTGTAAATGTTCGCAAAGGTATTCCACCCAGCAACAGCTCCGCCTCCAATAGTACGCCTTCGATAGAATACTCCCCAGGAATGAACCATGATCCCAAGACCTGATCCAATGATCGGCCCGATAATAATCAGATATCCAAGTTGAGCTACAGCCTGGACTTGCTCCATCGTTAACAAAGGAGCTGAGGTTCCATCGTCATGTTCATATGGTATGGTTCCACCGAAGAAAATAGCAACAGCTAAATAGCACCACGTGAAACCACAGGCACTCATGATAGCGCCTAGCCAGTTGAGAAAATGAGGCCACCCTCCCGAATGTTTACTCTCGTTCCAAGTCTTGCCACATGCCCAAGCATTAAACCACGAAATCGCAAAATTGACTATCCAAAGCAATACAATCATATACCTCTCCTAGTTAAGTCCTGCGTCTGGGCTCTTGCTCCAATTTGTGGATAATTCAAATGGATTATTACGATTTTGAACCATCATCTTCATCTGCTGAAGACTATTCTGCGCTTCCTCGGGCAATCTCTGAATCTCCCAAGAATACATCATCCGAAGACCAACTTTTCCCTCCCGATCTGTAAATGCGCAAATGGTTCCGCATACCATACAAACAGTCGCATCCCCTTCCGCAGGTGCTCGATCCGCATTCGGACTTACCGCTGCCCGTAATTCCGACTTGCATTGCGGACATTTTGGCGGTTCCAAAAACCGTACTGATTTCATGTAATTACCCTATCTCGCCGGTCCAATGTAAGGGATCGGCGCTGAGAACGCGGCCACGGTACACGAAAACCGGCTCGGAGTCAAGTTCGCTTCACCAACCGGTCAGTCAGTCGAATAATTCCTCAACCTTTTTTGGTAGTTCCCAAATATCCCCGCGACGAATTCTGCCACCTGGACCTAGCACACTGAAAGACTTAATCTCACCCATATTCTCTATCGCAAACTTCCAGATGATATTTAACTTGGCCTGGCTCCAGTTCTCATCTTCGGCAATCAAACGATTGTGCTCAACACGAACACCAGCAACTCGCCACCATGGTGCTTTTTGGAACAGCTTATCTATTCTCTCAGGAAGATCCCAAATCTTACCTCGGGCAACCTCATTATCCCCCTCAAGTTCGTACTTCTCCCACCCCTCAGCCTCAATATTGCTCAAGATGAACTTCCAGAGAACATCTAAATGTTTCTGAGTCCACACGGGTGATTGAATTAGAAGTGTGTCCCCTTGTCCCCAGATCCGAATACCACCATACTTCTTGGCATAGTAATCATTGATATCAGCATCCCCTGACATCATCGCCATGAATTCTTCGTCTACTCCCGTCTCTGTCATCAACCGATTTAGCCAATCTGCCCATTCAGGCTGCTCAAAACGATGTTTCCACATCACACCTATTTGGTGACGCATATCGGAATCGGCTGGTAATTGAAAGTCAGGCGGTGGATTGTTGTTGACCCAATCGATAACCCCAGCATCTTGCATAAGACGCTCAATAGCAAATGCCTGGTGATAACTCTTTCCCCTGGATTTCAACTCGTCAAATGATCCGTCTAGGTACAACCAGCCCCGAAGCCCTGTGAACTGGGAAGTTTTTTCTAACAAAGCACCAAAGGCAGCGCGTTTCTCCAGCACTGATAAGGCAAATTCCCTAAATCTATCCATGAATTCATACAAAACAATTGCTAGTCCGGCATTGTTGTAGAGGAACCCATGAATAAACTGCTTATTATTCTCATAGCAATTCTAGCATTATCCCTACCTAGTTGTAGGAAAAATAAAGATCCGAAAGGAGACCAAATCCAACCAGGAGACCAAGGAACTGAACTTTGGACCCCAACTTTCCAACCCCCTCCAGAACCCCTCGAATGTACCGAGCTGCAAATCAATTCCATTCTCGCCAATACTACGGCGGCACTCATAATTGACTGTAACGCTACCCTCGAACCTAATCAGACCATTACTAGAAAACTCATTTTTCAAGGCGCTCGCTCCTCAGGAGTTACATTCAATTGTAATGATAGCACCATTGGTCAACCTAATGACAATATCCTGGATATCATCGAAATCCGTTCAAACCAAACGACAAATGGAACTTGGACCCCTGTCCACGATGTTACTATCCGCAATTGTACAGTTAATGGCGGTATCCGTGTCTGGGGTAAAGGTAAAAATGGGAGCGCAGAGACCTTCTTGGAATCTTCACATTCTCTACAACATGTCACGAATACTAGAAATAGCGCACCATATCACGTCGTTCTGGAAAACTTAGCCATTGCCGCGAATGATAGAATCCCCGTATACTTTGCCCCTGGTGTTCACCATTCCGCACTTATCGAATCTAATCTGTCAGGAAAATCACCCCTCCTGTATCTAGATGCTGAATCCTTTGGTAATAATATCGAAGGTAACATATTTAGTGGTGCTGTTACCAGAGAAGCTATAGCTATCGACGGCTCTGCCTCTAACGTCATCCGTGATAATTCGTTAGTCGATCTTACAAATGGCGGTATTTACTTGTACCGTAATTGTGGAGAAGATGGGGTGATTCGCCACACTACGCCCAGTAATAACGAAATTAGTGGTAACGATATTATGCATGGAAATGGCATTTGGCCGTTTAATACCAATGCTGGAATCTACCTCGGCGCAAGAGATGGTTCCAGTGGATATTGTAACGATGATGCTGGATATGATTACGGTTCAAGTATCTCAGATCAAGACCATGCTAGATTCAATCTCGTCTCTGAAAATGAATTATGGGGCTGTACAATCGAAACGGGCAACCGGACTAACCATTCTAATGTGGTCGAGAATAATACGATCCATTAGTCATCCCCACAATCACAGTCAAAATCGTCATAAACAGGCTCTGCCGATGGAACTAAATCTGCCACAATCTCTGAAGGAGTGTAATCTAGCTCTGTATGACTACGCTTGACATACCGAACATTCTTGCGCTGAGCATTGTCTATTTCCCGGTCCTGGAGAGCTAGTAGAATACCGAATCCTACCGCAAGTAACACAATAACCGCTACCGCCACGAGTATGATGAAAAGACTCATGCCGCTTCCTCCGCTTTGTTCTTCCAGAAAGCATCCATTATAACGGTACACTCAGGACAAAGATCCTTCTCCTGTCCTTGATGCCGGACTACAGTCCAGTCCTTAGGAACCTCAGGTACCGGCTTAGGAGGCGCAAAGTGTATCTCATAATTAGGATCTTGACGCGGAAGACAATGTTCAATACGTTCCGGTCTCTTACCCACTTCAACTATCGCTCCACACCTATCACACGTTATTCTAAATAGATTTTGTCTCATGGATGACAACCTCCTCATGTGCAGACCCTCCACAAATCTCCCAATCACTGGCTAAAAAATCTTTGTTTTCCAATGCCGCACCTATATCACGACGAATTGGACCTGTCCAGCTAGGATCCACCCACTCAAACTCACCGTCAAATAACATTACTGCCTGACTATGATGCCAACTACGACGGCGTATTACGGCCCCCTCACGAGCCTTGCATATCACAGCTTCGTATGTCATATTTCTCCAACTCAATACTAATAGTCTTAATCACATCCAAATAAGCTATATGCTTTGGTACCCGCGCCACTCTAGAGTCTCTGGAAATTCAGATTTTGCGTCCATTTCTCAACCTCTTGGCGCTCTCTTGTAGTATCTTCACAATTCCCGCCTCGTACCCCTTTACTTTCCAAACCCGATCATGCCACTTATCGAATATCTTCGATACAGAAGGGTGTCGGTAACACTGGTCTGCCGCCGTGTCTATTTCTTTGACGGAATGGAAATCACGTTTCCATAAAAGCAAAACTAACGCCGTGGCTGGTACCAATTCTTCCGCCCAACGCATAACAAAATGCATATCCTCGAATGTATAGTTTGTAAAAGGAGGAATCTCGTTGAGCCGTGTAATGATATTCGCGAAAGCTCTGACTTTCTGCTCTGACGTAAACAGATTCTCAACCTCATCTCTGCGGTATTCCAGAGGACTTCGCGTCGAGAACATCCGCGGCTTCGTTTGATCACCACCTTTTCGAAAAGCATCATCAAGCTGATTCATCAGAAACTTGGCATTCTCTATTCCCTGACGACTCAGGAACTTCCATCCGTACTCCTCGAAGTATTGGACGTGATCGTCATCTGCCAGACCATCCAAATCCCCATGATCGAATGCTTTAGCTACTCCTGGCAGTCCGAGCGCAGCGGCTACAGCCGCTAGCCCTTTGAAAAAATCTCTTCGTTTCATATCGCCCTCAGTATCCTTGGCTTGTACCCCGTCATCTTCTCAGCTTTCTTGAATGCCATTCGCCGCGCATCATAGCCATCCGTGTAGCCCTGATTATATCCGTCACGAATGTGCTCCTTTTCATTGCGCTCGAATTCAATACGAACAGTTTTGATACTTGCTGCATCCATCCACCCCCGAATGTACGCTTGATACATCTCCCCGGCTTCAACTTTGGTCAATTTTGGGTATTTTGATGCCATTTTCTACTGCCCTCAATGTCACAACACTAGCCCGTAAAGGACATCTTTGCGGTAAAACATTTCCACCTAAAGCAACCTCCTTTTCCTCGTCTGTTAACAAACAAGTAGGTCCCCCATCATACGGATGTTGTCCACAACAAGGACATTCGTCGCAGTTCCTTACAGCGATGTCTAGATGTATAGATTTCCGCTTCCGCTCGTGATGCTTCTTGATGACATCCCAGTTAGTGAGTACCGGCTCTTCTTGCTTCTTCTGAGCTTCCCAATACTCCAGATAATGCTGAACTTCTTTGTCAATATCAAATTCCACTTTTTGGAGATAGGAAACAAATCCCTTCAGGATTATCCCCGACATGTCATCAGCATGCCATAATCCTAACGAAACAAAATACTCATACAGCGGCCCGCGCTGGCTCCATAAACCCCAGTTGTTCCGTATCCAACGCCCAATTCCATGATGAGCAAGACTAACAACCCTCTCTATAGGACTGTTCTTGACATGGCTTAGTTCCTCAGGACATAAACGCTTGTGTAAATCTAAATATGCCGCTTCTAAACTCTCCGGAATTTCCGGATCATCCAATCCCGCAATCTTTACTTCATATTCTTCCATGTTAACCCGGTCCAGTGTTAGAGGTTCCTGGGTGAGTAATCCACCAGATGTATAGGATGTCGTAGATACAATCGCGCACTATGATGTATACACTGCGCCTGAACCACTTTAGCCGTGACCTGATTCTGATTCGCGGTTGGACCGGCTTATATCGCCAGCCACGTCCACGCTTCCATGCATTTTGCACGGAAAGTGATCTTGGTAATGGTCGTACTCCCACTACATTACCCAGCCAATGTAATACCCCGCCGCTATTCCCATTCCTAAAACTAACAAAAGAATAAGGAATATTGCCAACTTGATGAATTGTATTGAATGATACTCTGGGCCTGCACTCATATCACCCTCCTCATCAATCGATACCCTGCGTAAATTGCCCGGAATATCTTATCAAGACCCTCCGCTATCACTAATCCGGGCCATAATAGGTAGTATAAAAATGGTACCGGCCTACCCTGACCCTCCTCTTTATCAGCAAGCTGCATCGCCCACGCAGCCCCAAACCACATCAATATTGCCACTGCATATGTAAGCATCACGAACTCACATATAAACTGATCGTTCTCTTGTTATGATTGATGCGCACTCCGCTGATCGCTAGATCGCCAATGTCATGACCCCAAATTCCCCAGCGCCCAGCACAATCATCACCCTTGCGCCGCATGTCACGATCCTCTTGGTCGTACATTCTCTGATACGCTTTCACGATCTTCGTCATCAATCCGGCAAAACCTAACCCATTCTTGCCTGTGCGAATCTTAGCCCGGAATGGATTAGACACAGGATAATCAATCGTTAACTCATATTCTTGGTTCCTTGGTAACCAAAAATCACCCCCAGAAAAATTCCAGGTGTCTACGTGAACATTGCACCAAATCGACTGCGTAGCTTTGACTGGTACTCGAACACTCTTTCTCGCCGCCATGATAACCTCCTAGCCAATCCGTGATGCATCCGCAACCAGCACATTCTGTTTTATCTCCACCATGAACGATGTTGCGATCTCCTGTATTCACTCAGTAGCCAATTCTTGAACTCTTTACGCATGTTGCGCTTGATTCCTAGTACCGTCCACGTTTTCTGCGAGCCTAGAACCTTTCGCCTACCACTAGAACTAATCCCTATCGGCTCTGCATTATGATGCTCCAGTTCAGCTTTGACCGCTGCCAAGGCTTCTTTATAAACAGCACAATCTACTGTGTAGTCAAATCCGAGAATAGATGGCCCTCCACATCGGATATCCACAGGATCATTACGACATAAATCTACCGCAATTGTCCGCACAAACTTGGCTTTCATTTCTTTCCTCGTTTCTTCTCTTTCTTTTCCCTTCGCTTCGCTACGTCAGCACGAATCTCCTTCATCCGTGCCTCTGCCGCCCGTACTGCGTCCCTCTCTGCATCATCTGGTATCGAACTTCTCCCAGGATCCATTGCCGCCTTAATGAATCGATGTATTTGACCTAACTCCAATGCTTCGTCTACAGTCATCTCCGCTTGTTGCTGTAGATACGCATGTAACTGAAAAATACTCATTGGTATCGCCCCCAGTACCGCTCCTCATAATATGGCGGAGGATTGTTACCAGGCCATTCTCTCACTGGTTTTCCTTCAGCTGCCCATTCCTCAATCCACCGGGCACCTGCTTCATATGCTCCCTTTTTCATCTCCTCCGTTAATCGCTCCTTCTTTCCGTACCAGTATGCACCAAAATAGAAAAATCCCAGCCAAAACAATGGCTGGATGATCATTAGAAGTGCAAATGCTACAGCCATGTTAGGCCACCTTTCTGAACGGCGGTTTGATGCTTCGATGCAAACTCTCTTCGTTCCGCCGCCCTCTACGGTATGGTATTCCAAATTCATCTATCAATTCGTAGAATACCGATTCGCCTTCCTCACTGCACCACTCAGGACTCAAACATAACCCAATTCCTACACACCACCGCGTGTATTTCATCAGATTCAAATCTCGCCCAGGATATTCCGTGTTCACTATACCCCAATCGCTGCCAAAATACCAGCCTCGACTAGACGCGCGCCGAATTCCATGGTGAGTCCAATTGCAACTCCCATAATAGTCCCTGCGATTCCGTACCCAAATGTACTCCGCTCCCCTCCGCCATCGAACATACGAAACCCAAGTCCCACAGTTCAGATCTTCAACCGCACTCTCCGATAAATCTGCATGAGCATCTATGTTAATTAACCTGTCTGCTTCGGATTCGTTAACTTCCTTTAACATCTGCTGATGATTCATTACCGCAATCATCGGAAGTCCACGATCCTTTCCCTTCTGAAAAACCTTTCTTAACTGATCTAATGTTTTGCTGTTAAATGTTCGCCAAAAGTCTATATCGATAGATAAATACGTTCTCATCATCTATTCCTACTAATCATTTCCATATCAGATCTTTTCCACTCTTCTTGTTCTTTCTTCCAATTTTCATAGTGCTGGTCCACATACCCACAAAGTTCATACATTTCCTCCCACATCGGAGTATGTCGGAACATCGAAAATGGCCCCGGCATCCAGATCTCTCGCGTCTCCTTTCGCTGCTTCTCCTGGAATTCCTCCCCAACTTCAACCTTCCGTAAACTACGAAGGTTATCAAGCCTATCACACATTTTCAAATAAACGCCACGCTCCCCACCACCTTGAACCTGTCGCAAATACCAATCCTTCTTACCAGGCCATTTTGTCATTATCATCACAAGCTTGCATACTTGAGGTCCGAATAATTCCTCTAGAATCTCTGCTGTCACATCCCTTGTGTCCTCTATTGTATCATGCAATAATGCAGCACATACATCTTCCCATCTCCAAGCTGGATATAAAGGATGATCGTTATCTAAGACAATGAGTGCAACTCTTCGGACATGTTCGAAATAGCGAAGATTCTTGCCGTCCCAACCAAGCTCTTTGCGCATCTGAGCCCGGTGAGCATGCTTCGCTATCATGTATGCTGTCTTGATTTTGACTAGTTGGGATGGTAAAACTTGTCCCTCCAGTCTAGCAAAAAAGGAAGCTTTGTTTTCTTTACTATAATCAGGCGCGGTCATGGTTAGTACTCTATTTTCATGCTCTCTTCCATCCTATCCATCCACATCCAGGACAACCTACATAATACTTCGGAGGAATGCTTAGTGTCATTGTGCCTGGTTGACGATTCACCAACTCTGTTCCACAATTATCACACGCTACTCCCATCTTCGATGTCTGTCCTTCCCGAATCAATTCGCGCATATGATCCCGTTGCCTCCCCACCTGCGCTGGAGAATAATGTGAAGTAGGATCTTTTTCCTCGTATAGCGGAATGTTCTCTATCTCAGAAAGCCATCGACGATACCGATCCAATCGCTCTTGCCAAAAACTATCCTCAGATGCTTTCTTCTCACTCTCATATTCACTTAGCGTCTTCATTCTCTTCTCTCTTTTTTCGATTATGTATTCAATCTTGGCTGTCTCTAATGCTCGGTGCAGGTCTGCTCTGGAATGCTTGCAGTCATCAAAACCTTGCTTGCATAATGGACAAATTTGGTGGCGACCACGGCAGGCTTCTTCCAGCGCCGCAATTCGCTTCTTCCAATTCATACTTCTATCTCTTTCTACCGCTGCTGCTCTTGCTGATCCTTAGATATGTGAATACCCGTCAGGTGTATAGTACCCTAACATTCCTATGATCATGTTCCGTACCATCGCATCTGGATCGAAATCGTCATCCTTGCCATTCATTGTGCTGGCTCGAACTGCATATCGCCCAGCTGCCATCAATCGCTCCTCCCATATCTTTCGCTCAGGATCATCACATCCCATTCGCATCGGTGCCGGCGGTTCATTGATTCCTTCCGCTAATAACCAATGATCCTCTGGTAATGGAAAACTCGCCGTGCAAAATCCCGATCCATCAGGAAGTACCCCAGATGACTCAATCTTCCCGTCAATCGAATTCACTAGTTCCTTTACGTGCTCCGGTACATATTCGTCTTTATCAGTCATATCTTCCTCATGATTGTAGAATAGTATCAGTCGCTATCACAAAACCATTCCTGAGTAGAGCATATCCCACCCCACTCGCTAATGGCCCATCGCTGTATTCAAATCTGACCATCCGATCCCCCTTCTGTAACTCGGCATCAAATAACCATCTACATAAATTCTTCTCCTCCCGATGGGAAAGTAACTCAATGCGCCAGTTAGAAGGAATCCGAAAAGGTTCCATTCCTATCCTTTGGTAAAAATTACTTACAACACTCACATGGACATTCATGCTTTATCAAATCATGCGTTGCCCAGGATAATAACATTATAGAGGCAATTGCAAGTGCTACCGATAATAACATCATAGGCCAGTCTATCATCCTACACCCGTAAAGGTAAATTCATTCCAGTCTCTATCAAACGATTACAATAACCCCGTAATCGATGAGAATCACAATCATTCCCCACTAGCTTCGCATATGCCGCCGCCCCAGATATCTCGTATATCAAAAGCGTGATGAGCCTACGACACGGCCGATTGCTCTCGACAAGACAGCAAATGTCTGCCATCAACCCGTAATTCAACTCACTAGCAATAGGATCAGCCTTGATCTCTGCTAAAATAGGCTCGTAAATCGTGTAGTCTTCCATTTTATCCCGGCCAACGATGACTTAACGTTACCTCTATACTCTCCATCAAATCCCCAAAACCCTCTTTCTCATTCACATGACACCCGAAAATCTTCGGATACCCAATCTCTTCTATCTTGTCAGCAAATGCTCGCAGTTTCTTGGCTACCAATCTCTCAGCTCCATCCTCCCCATGCTTCCGCCGTAATTGCTGCCACTCTCTCTGCCCCGGAGAACCTAAATCATTCGGATCTATCTCTGCGTCCCCTATGATCTTCGTTAGCTCCCTCTCCATTATCTGAAGCGTCTTGTGCACCGCGTAATCAGGTGAAACCGGGATAATAGGTATAGGCGCATCCAGTAATGCCCCATCCTCACACCTCTTCAATCCCCTCCGTATCCGCTCCCGGAGATTCATCAGCCCTTCCATTACGTCTTGGGCCATTCTATCCTCCCACTCCGCTGGTCTATGTAGGAACTATCCTTGGTAAAATACGCCCATCTGTACCCATTGTACGTGAAACGTACACCTTCAGCTACCATAAAATCATCCACAAAATCAATCTTGGTCACGGAAGCTAGCTTCATATGCTCCAAATGTAAATGATAACTCGGCTCACTCCATTGATCGATAACGAGATTCCATTCACCCCAGATTTGAGGCTCCCCCGGGGAACCCGGATATAGGAAATGTCTTATTCCAATGTGCTTGTCATCGCTTCCGAAAAGAAGTAATGGATATTTCAGCCCCGCTAGCTTCCGAATGTCAAATCGAATGCGGTCTATTTGACCACTCCCAGGATTCGGCGCTTTGTACGGAACCATGTTATCCCCGAATCCCTCGGGTAACGTCATCCTGTCAATAGCTGCAACCTTCGTAACCTCGCTATGCTTAGAAGCATATTCATACTCATGCGCTAAATAAATCTCTACCCGGTACGGCTCCTTCCCAAATACAGGAAGTGGTAATACCAATCCAGCTGTTCCTACTCCAGTAGCCGCTAAGAACTCTCTTCGTTTCATTTGTCCAACTCCTCTAATGGACGATCACCAGGACAAGGCACATAGTCTCGATCCCTTCGCCAGGTCTCAATCAAATGCTTCCGAAAAGCTAACGCAGCCTTCTCATGCACAATCGCCGCTATCCAAATCAATCGAGGCCCAAATAGTAAATCAGTGTTGATCTCTGTCCCCACCTTTATCACCCACTCAGGCTTTATCCCTTTCGGCCATCTGTGAAATCGATGGTGGTAGTCCAATAACTCCATCCGCTCTAAACACTCTGTCACTGTCCAAGCGCGATCAATTTCTCTTTCTTCGCTATCCATTGATCTCCCTCAATCCTCTGTATCTCATCAACTACCGTGTGCTCCCTCAATACCCGTAGCCCAGTAATCGTAACATCAGTCCCCCAAGTCTTCTTCGTTTTCCAATACTTACCGAACTTCAGCGCCCGCTTCACTATCATGTCAATCTCTTCTTGACTTGGCCGGTCAGAAAATAAGATCGCTATCGATAAATACGCCGGAAAATGTCCAATACTAGTCTTTTTTAGCTTCGACTCCCGCGCAGATTTCTTGTACTTCTCCTTGGTATGCGCTTTCCCCCACTCTGAATCAGGATACTCCGATCCCAATCCGTCATTCCACCACCCAGGCGTGACGTAAAGCTTCACAGGACGATGACATCCATTCTCGTCTGGTTCAAGAGTAACATTCTGGAATAATTTACATCCAGGCTCCTCCTTCTCGAAAATGTCAGCTTCATCATCCCCTACTTCGCACTCTCCTACATGCCCCGTACAATACGCACATAACTCACGCTCGAAATTCCCCGCGTATTGCTCTGTGTCAATTATAACTAAATAGTTATCCATTGAAACTTACTCCGCTAAGAACTTGCTCAGTTCCTTGTCCATCCAATCGTATATCTCTGCCCTGAGCCCTGCAATTCCTCGCCGAGTTAACATCTGACTCTCGGATTTCGGAGCACAAGAACATCTCCTCCGTACTCGTGTACGAAGCTTCTTAATCTCTTCTACTGAAACTTTATTGCGCATATACAAACTATCGAATGTCAGAAGTGGCAATGGTTTTGGCGTAACCTTCGAGATATGAAACATCTGCATAGGAATAATCTCGAAGAGCTTCTTC
>PJET01000107.1 GCA_002825515.1 Candidatus Thorarchaeota archaeon MP11T_1
GTGTGAAACCTGCGGTTTCGGAAACTCTACTGAACGCACCATCAGCACCTACAACAAGGCTTGCTCTTGCCTGTTCATTCTGATTGTATTTGACTCCCACGACTGACTTTTCATCCTTAATGACTGAACTAACCCTCGCTTTGTATCTGAATTCTGCACCATCAGAAAGAGCACGGTCTCTCATTAGCTCCTGACATTTGTCCTCATCAAACAGGTATGAGTTCCCAAGAAGTGTTCTGTCCACGATTATGTTTGCCCCAGTGTCCAGACTCTCCCCTACAATTGAGGTGTATTTGTTCGCTATATATCCTGAATTGGGTCTGACTCTAAGGAAGTTCAGAGCTTTATCAGTGACAAGTTCACCCATCAGTGAGTCAGTCACTCGCTCACGTTTCTCCAATACTAGTGTCTTCAAGCCCTGTTTCGCAGACTGTTCAGCTGTCATTAACCCGGCTGGACCAGTACCTGCGATAAGCACATCATAGGTCATACTTCTTTCATCCGTGGAACCTTGTGGTTAGACGCAAGTCCCTTTTGACTAGTTCAAAACTCTTTCTAATGGGTCGTCAAAGTGAGTTCACAAGGTATAATACAAAGTCGAATGTGAGAATTCAGGCTGATGGTGATAGCAATTCGATTATTGATGTTTCATGTCGATAGTTTCTGGTATAGACCAAATGAGTCCAATTCAAATGACCGAACTGAGATTGGAGAATCCCTTCATGTTTGGATACATTGCGAAGAAGATGACGAAGTAAACAGAGCTAGTGTTCTCAGAAAGATGGTGAAGAATATCAGATGGTTGGCGAAGAAGAATGGATGCAATGCTGTCACTCTTCACTCTTTTGCTCATCTCGACGACAACAAATCAGACCCCAAGTTCGCAGATGCACTCATCGAAGAAGCTGCCTCGAAACTACATGATCGGGAATTTGATGTTCACATAGTTCCATTCGGAGCTTTCTACGAGTTCAATCTCCATGTAAAGGGACCCTCATTGGCAAAGGTCTTCAAAAGGTTCTGATGAATGAGGTGGGGGAAGGTTATGATATCAACACGACCATTATCTCTTGTGTTGGTTTATCTCTCAAGATGGAAGACTCGTGCCTACCTCTGGAAGGACATTCTGTATATCTCAGTTCGTACCTGTGCCTTGTATTTTTGAAACTACTTGATTTACATGTATGGAAGAATTTGAGAGCTGGAGGCTGCTCTATGAAGATTTTTCTGAGAGAATAGAGGTATTCTCGAAGAAAGAGTAGGACTCAGGATTTTAGTAGGTGGGTTCATAACATCTTAAGCAGACGTGAGAGTGCGATGTCCAAGACCAAGTACACTCCACGAGGCTATCAGACCCACATTCTTGAGGAAGTGGGAAAGAGGGTTGGAACTCCTCTACTTCTAGAGCTGGACTGCGGTCTCGGAAAACGATTCATCACTCACCAACTAGTCGCAGAGAGATTTCCAGATTCAAAATTCATCATTATCGTTCATTCTTCATCGTCGCTTGCAGAAACAGTTGATTATCTCAAGGGAGAGTATGGGGGACTCGAGGATGATCTTGGCGAGTTGTCCTCACGGGTGCCCTCTGGAAAGCGTCAATATATCCTTCGTGAAAAAAGAGTCATTGTAGCTACACTGGAATGTTCAGGAAAGACCCCTCCCTGTTAAAGGCATTTGAAATTGTACTCATCAATGAGGTCGATACGCTTGTCCGGAGATCAGGAGGACGGACTGCCATAGTCTATCCTTGGCCTACATTACTCATGTTTCTTGAAGATAAGTGGCTCATTGGTATGAGTGGGACTCTTCGTGATGACCACGCTGTATTCACGCAGGAACAGGTTGAGATTAGAAAAGAGCTTGATACACTCAGGCAACATTTCCCAGGCGCTGAACTCCTTACAATGGAAGATCTCTATGATACAGATGTTGAGGAATACGTGGAGCTAACATTTCTCACTGTTAATACAGTCAACGACACTCGGATTCGATCCTTATCAAAAGTCATTGACGAATTGATTCGGACTACGAGAGCAGATATCATGAGTGAACTTGCAGAGAGCGATAACCTCGGTCTTGTTGATGGGGATGCTCGCCGAGTGCACCTGATGATTGAGAGGCTTCCTATTACTGAAGAGCTGAAAGGTCGATACTCTGGCCTGTTGATGCTCCGGAAATATGTATACGCAATGCCACCGAAGCAATTTCTTAGAATGTTTCACAGTGATTATCTGAAACATTACTTTAACGTGAGCGAGCTTCGAAAGACACTCCCTACTATCTCTTCCAAAGTTACGAGTGTTTTGAAGATTGCAGTCAAACACAAGAAGACCGTAGTATTAACCTCCTATCTCGAAATGGTTTCTCAGGTGAAGGATGTGCTAACCAAGTCCGGGTTGAATGTATTGACAATCACTGGCAAAACCCGTGACAAAGGGGAGGTTCTCAAATCATTTCGAGAGGATGATGATGCACAAGTGCTTGTTATGTCTCCAGTCGGTGAACGTGATCTGGATATCCCTCAGGCTGATATCATGATAGTATGTGACTCTATTAACACTAGCAAGACTATGTACCAGAAATTCAAGCGTACTAGAGGCGGTATCGTTGTGCTACTCGCCTATTCTGGAACATCTGAAGTGCGCAAAGTGGAACACTTGATGACCCGTATTTTAGATAGATATCCCTGGTCTACAGCAGTGCTGGAAACACCGTCTGAAAAGCTGGGTTAGTTCTGTCATTACGATTATAAGAGCCGCAGGTTATTCGAGCAAGAAACAAGTTGACTGATGACAGCTTTGATGATATTGGTCTTGGTACTGACATTGTAGAGATACAGAGGTTCCGAAACCTTGATTCAGAGTCCCCCTTTTTCACCCGAATCTTTACTACTAAGGAACTTGAGTATTGTAACAGGTTTTCCGATTCAGCTCCACATCTTGCGTCCACATTTGCTGGAAAAGAAGCAGTCGTGAAAGCTACCAGTTCAATCTGCAGACTTCCATTTGATTCAATTGAAATCCTTCGAACTGCGGATGGAGCCCCCTATGTTTTGATTCATCAACAGTATCCTCTAAAAATCTGTGTGAGTCTATCTTATTCATCATCACATGCAGTTGCTATTGCACTTGCCCTCCCCCATTCTATTACTGACCAAAAGCATATTCAGGGAATACTTGACGACACTATTCAAGAACTTCTACCTGGCGGTGAGATGTAATGAACGATTCTGTCGAGGATGTCTTGAAATCTGTCAGAAACGACCCCTCGTATCTCAACATATGGAGTGCTTACAAGAGGATTCAGAACATGGATATTCCTATCCTGGATGAAAAAGATGCAATACAACTAGCTGTTATTGGTTCATCTACACTAGAACCGCTTGCAGCATGTATCGATGTCAAATCTAGGCTTGAGGGTTTCAACCCGGCTACATTCGTAGGAGGGTTCAATACATATCGTCAGGAAGCTATGGACAAAACGTCGTCTCTCTACAAAGCCAAACCCGACGTGGTTATTCTCGCTGTTGATGCATGGTCTGTCCTTGACCATATGTTTTTGAGCATATTCCCGAGAACAAGTGAGAATGAGAGAAGTGAGCTCAAAAAACAACTTGTCAAAGATGTCGCATCTATAGCACAAATTCTGGAAAAACACACTTCAGCCATCATCTTATTGAACAATTTCGTCGTCCCAGTATTCTCGCCTCTTGGAATTGTTGATAACAAACAAAAAACAGGACTCAAGAGATTCTTCGAGGATGCGAACTCAGAACTTGCAGAGTTTTTCAGTGAAAGTAGTAGAGTGTTTGTTGTGGATCTGGACTCTACTGCAAGTGATTTTGGCAAATCACGTATAACTAACTGGAACACATGGTACCGTGGATCTGTTCCTTTCAGTGAGGATTTCACACCCTTTTTGGCTGATACATACCTCCGGTATATTCGCGCATTGAAGGGAAGTACAAAGAAGTGTATAGTTCTGGATCTCGACAACACTCTTTGGGGCGGCATTATTGGTGAAGATGGAATTGAAGGGATTAAACTAGGAAATGTATCTCCTGGAATCGAATATGTTGATTTTCAAAGAGGTCTTCTTAGTCTTTACAACAGAGGTATAATCCTCGCAATCTGCAGCAAAAACAACTACGATGATGCAATCAAAGTCTTTCAGGAACATCCCTTCCAGATATTAAAGGAAGAACACTTCGCAGCCATGAGGATAAACTGGCAGAATAAGGCCGCAAACATAGCTGAACTCGCAAAAGAGATCAATATCGGTCTTGACAGCATGGTGTTCTTTGATGATAATCCTGTAGAACGTTCAATAGTTACACAGGCACATCCTGAGGTTCTTGTTGTTGACTTGCCAAAGAACTCTCGACTCTATAGAGAAACTCTTGAGAATCTCGATGTTTTTGATGTTCTTTCCCTTACTAAGGAAGATATGGCTCGTGGAGAGATGTACGTTGGAAAACGAAAACGTGCTGAATTAGAAACGAGTGTAGAGTCCATCGAAGATTTTCTCAGAACTTTGGATTTGAAAGTTCGAATAAAACCAGTGGACGACTTTGATTCACCTCGAGTTGTACAACTCATTGGAAAGACTAACCAGTTCAACCTAACAACCCGAAGATACACAGATGCTGAAGTTCAACAGTTTCGGAAAGATGAGAACTCTATTGTATACAGTATGGCTGTGACTGACAAGTTTGGAGATGAGGGAGTAGTGGGTGTAGCCATCATCAAGAAGAAGAATGGCGACTGGTGGATCGACAATTTGCTCATGAGTTGTAGAGTTATTGGTCGTTCTATTGAAACAGCTCTTCTGGCCAAGATTGTCAGTGATGCGCAAGATGAAGGTGCTTCACGCATCATCGGGGAGTATATCCCAACAAAAAAGAACCCCCCTGCAGCCGATTTTTATGAAAAACATGGTTTCGGAATGCCTGCTCAAACTGATGATAATGGTACTAGTTGGATACTGAATCTGGACACTGACACAGTTGAGGTGCCAGAATGGATTGAACTAACCGAGGAATAACACGATGACTGAATTCGAAGAAAAACTCCTAGATATCCTTTCAAAGGTCTTTCTTCTAAACAAAGATAAAATCACAGATGACCTCAGACGGAAAGATTTCGAACCTTGGGATTCGATGAATCATCTCATCATCGTGACTGAAATTGAAAACGAGTTTGAGATATTCTTCGAAGATGAAGAAGTTGTTGACATGTGGACTGTGGGTGATATTAAGAAGGTTCTTGGAACCAAACTATCAAATTAGACTATGATAGGAGCTTGACATAAGGCTTCTCAACCTTAATTTTGCGCGTCACTATATGGATGGTTGACAGAATCAGTCCTAGTTTCTCTTTGGTTCAAGTTTCTGAACAGCACGGGCAGGATTTCCAGCGACCATTGTTAACGGAGGGACATCCTTACTGACTACTGCACCAGCTGCGACGATGGCCCCCTCTCCAACAGTGACACCAGGAAGGATGATTGCTCCTGCAGCTATCCAGGCTCCTTTTCCAATGACTACCTTTTTTGGACCTTCATGAAAGATCTGTCTTTTTTGATGGTAGGGGCTTGCACCTGAATGAGCCATGAGTTTAACACCTGGTCCAATGCTAGCCCAGTCCCCTATCTCAATGTACTCTGGGTATTCGCCATCTACTAAAACCTGAAATCCTATGTAGACTCCCTTTCCAATCTTGACACCGCATCTTCGATAAACACTTGCTCGAAATTGGTACGAAGGTGCCAACCAAGCCAGAATACGTAAGAATCTTCCAAGCAGTTTTCCCATTTCCTGTCACCTACCTCCTCTTCGCCATAAGACTCTTCTCAAGTAGTCCGAAAATACCCAATTGTCAATATCTCCTGTGAGAAGAAGACAGAATGTACTATCACCTTTCCATCTCCCATGGGTGTTCCAGTATTTTATTGCCTCTGATGGAGTTATACACCACGCACCAAGACCCTGAGCGTGCTCTGTGACTTCTTTTAGACACCCTACGAATTCAGACTGTCCCATTCTGATTGGGTGAAGATCAAACATAATGACTCCATTCGTTGATGCTGCTTTGGTCACTTCTCCTTTGAGAGTTTTTGAAACAGCGTCAGGACCCATCCCTAATCTGTCAATCATCAAATCGTCACTCTGAATGTTAAGTGGAATGTATGTCACCCTAGATTGTTGTCCGTTGATATTTGTGTGGAAGAAATGAGTTTTTTCACGATGTTCAGGTCTATACCCGAATCCCCCATCCCACAAAAGATGTGTTCGATCAAGTATGAGCGGCATATCATCAGTGTAGTTGTCGTAGGGTGCTCTGAATCCAGAAATTGGAACTCCAAGATTCTTGAAAACCTGTAGCGATAATCTGAGGTCTCTCTCTCTGCCCTCTGCATTCAATGTGGGGTATCGCACATGATTATACCCATGACTGGCAACTTCATGTCCTGCATTTACAACCTCTCGAACAAGCTCGGGTTTCATTCTAGCAATAGCAGCTATTGTAGGAAATGCAAACCGCCCATCAACTTCTTCAAGAGCAGTGAATATGTTATGAAGAATTGTCTTGAATGGTGTTCGATGAAGTTTCATCATACGGAACAACTGCTTTGGTGCCCTAAGACCCCATTTCTTTACCAGTTGTCCTGCATAATTTGACCGTGACACAATCTACACCATTTCGATGATACATTTGCCTGAGCGGACTCTTTCAAAAGGATTCCGACAGACTTATCGAGGAAACGAACAAGGTATCAAAAACGCAAATGACATGGATATTAATGCCAAGCCTTTCATCCCTAGATAATCAT
>PJET01000120.1 GCA_002825515.1 Candidatus Thorarchaeota archaeon MP11T_1
TGAAGAACCTGAAACAAATATTCTATTCTTGGGTTTGGAAAACCTTTCAATCAGTCAGATGAAGCTCGCGGAGGAGTTGGCTAAGGAGAACATCAAGGTCTACGGTGGATATGGTGTTAGAACAAGAATGGTCCTGAACAGGATGGTGGACCGTGAGGATATTGAAAGGATAGTGACCGCGCTAGAGCGAGTACTCAAATAAGAAGAAGATTGTGTCTACAATCGCTTCTTTGCATCTTCAATCATTTTTGATATATGGTCGTTCCATGTTGGTTCTAGTTGACGTGCTTTTTCAGCGCAACCAATGCACTCACCATATTTCTCCATTCGATATAGAAGTCGACTTTTATAGAACCATGCATGAGCATATGTTTCGCTCATCTCTATAGCTTTGTCATATGATTCAAGCGCATCTTGATACTGTCCATTAGCCTCATAATCCCGGGCTTTCTTGTAGTAATCGTAACGTGTCCTTAATTTATTCTTAGACACTTCCTACTAACCTCCTAAGTGCAATGCTATAGGGAAAATAATCAGATAAATTTTGCACATTTTCGCACAGGCGTTGATAAATTCAAGATGGCGCTTCACAGAGTTCCATAAGAACTCCGCCAGATGATTTTGGATGAATGAAAGCTACACGCATATTATGAGCTCCAATTCTTGGTTCGTTATCAATCAGCTGTGCACCAGCTTCATGATGCCTTGCAAGAGCTGCGTTAATATCATCCACCTTTAGAGCGATATGATGAATACCACCACCCCTCTTTTCGAGGAACTTGGCAATCGGACTATCATCTGCTGTTGGTTCGAGAAGCTCAATCTGGCTCTCACCAATTTTGAGAAAGGCAACGCGGACTTTCTGCTCCTCCACCTCTTCTGAGCCAGTATATTCTAGACCTAGAACATCCTTGTAAAAACCCAGCCACTTCTCTATACTCTCCACTGCTATTCCGATATGGTCAATCTTCTCTACTGACATGACTTTTTTCCCCTATCATAGAATATCTGGTGCCTTGTATTCACCAAAGATCTCTCTTAATACTCCACATATTTCGCCTAATGTGGCATACCTCTTCACAGCATCAATGATTGAGGGCATGAGATTCGTATCACTGTTTGCTGAAGCTCGCAAGACATTAAGAGCGTGCAAAACCTGTTCTTCATTTCTCGCAGACCGGATTTTCTTCAGTTCAGCTAGTTGCTCCCTCTCAGCCTCAGGATTAATACGTAGGTAGTCAAATTGAGGTTCTTCATCCACTGTGAATTTGTTTACACCAACAACGATTCGCTTCGTTTCGTCAATATTCTTTTGAAACAGATACGCGGCTTCATGTATCTCACGCTGAATGAATCCCTTCTCGATTGCGATTGGAGCTCCACCCATGTCATCAATCTTTTGAATGTACTCCATCGCTTTCTCTTCTATCTCATTTGTGAGGCTCTCAATATAGTAAGACCCTGCTAGCGGATCGATGGTATCTCCAACACCTGATTCATACGCAATTATTTGCTGAGTTCGAAGGGCGATTTGGACTGATTCTTTTGTGGGAAGAGATAGTGCCTCATCTCTGGAGTTCGTATGCAGTGATTGGGTTCCTCCAAGAACAGCCTGCAGAGCCTGAAGTGCAACTCGAACAACATTATTGTCTGGTTGCTGCGCTGTCAGGGTGCATCCAGCAGTCTGGGTGTGAAAACGCATTCTGCACGAATCATCATCCTTTGCTTTGAAACGTTCACGCATGATTCTAGCCCATAGTCTTCGCGCAGCTCTGAATTTGCATATTTCCTCTAGGAAATCACTATGCGAGCCAAAGAAGAATGACAATCGCGATGCAAAATCATCAACATCCAATCCAACATCAATGGCAGCTTGGACATATGCGATGCCATCAGCTAATGTAAATGCAACTTCTTGTACTGCGGTTGAGCCAGCCTCTCGGATGTGATATCCAGAGATAGAGATAGTATTCCAGAGAGGCATATTTTGACTACAAAACTTGAAAATATCAGTAATGAGCCTCATAGATGGCTTAGGCGGGAAAATGTAGGTACCTCGGGCGATATACTCTTTGAGGATATCATTCTGAATAGTTCCACGTAGTTTATCCATGGATACTCCTTGTTTCTCAGCCACAACGATGTACATAGCCAATAGGACTGAAGCAGGGGCATTGATCGTCATCGAGGTGCTAACCTTGTCAAGGGGTATTCCCTCGAACAGAACCTCCATGTCTGCGAGTGAATCTATTGCTACGCCCACTTTTCCTACCTCACCCTCAGCTAGTGAATCATCGGAGTCATAACCAATTTGCGTGGGAAGGTCAAAGGCGATTGAGAGACCTGTTTGTCCTTGTTCCAATAGGAAGTGAAACCGCTGGTTTGTCTCTCGGGCAGTAGCGAATCCGCTGTACTGCCGCATAGTCCAAAAACGTCCTCTATATCCGGTGGGCTGGACCCCACGGGTAAAAGGATATTCACCTGGAAAGCCTAGGTCTTTTTCATAGTTCAGGTCTTTCAAATCCAGAGGAGAATATAGACGGTTTAGTGGGAGTCCAGAGATAGTCATGAAATTCTTCTCGCGTTCAGGATACCTCTTGATTGTCTTAGATAATGTTTCATTCTCCCACCTCTCTATAGAGTCACGTAGCTTTGAGTCATCATCCATCTTACTCACCTACTCTCACTAAACAAGAACTCTGCTATCAACCGTTCAGCTACTGTGTAAGGGTCCTGTTTTCGGGATGCGATTTTCTTGATTGCAGCCTCATATTCTGGCCGACCCTCAAGCTTCTGATATAACTCTCGAGTGAGTTTATATCGCATTAACTCCTGAAGTTCATCACGACTTCGTTTCAATCCTTTCTGTTCAAGCTGGCCACTATCTTTCAAAAATTGATGATGTTCTAAGATCTTTTCAGTAAGCTCAAAAACACCCTCGCCAGTCCTAGAGTTTGTGAGCAAGACAGGCGGCCGCCATACTTTTTCACGAGGGTCGATGTCTAGCATAGCATTGATTTCTGTGACTTTCTTATCTGCGCCAGGAAGGTCCATCTTGTTTACAACGAAAATATCAGCTATCTCCATGATGCCAGCTTTGATTGCTTGGATATCATCCCCACTACCAGGAACATCAGTGACAATCACAGTATGAGAGACATCAATAATTTCAACTTCTGATTGTCCTGCACCAACGGTTTCTACAAAGATGATGTCTTTTCCAAATGCATCTATAGCTCGCACAGCATCAGAGGTTGCCCTTGCTAATCCCCCAAGATGTCCACGAGTCCCCATACTACGAACATAGACTTCCTTGTCTAGACTGTGCTCCTGCATTCGAATTCTGTCGCCTAGAAGTGCACCTCCAGTGAAAGGACTTGAGGGATCGACACACACTATTCCTATCGTTTTCTCGCGTTTCCGAAACTCTGTTGTTAGCTTCGTGACCAGTGAGCTTTTACCAGAACCTGGAGGTCCAGTAACACCGATAATGTGTGCTCTACCAGTGTGCTTGTAGAGTTGGCTTAGAGCCTCTGTAGCTTCGAGATCTTCATTTTCAATAAGAGAAATGAGACGAGCTAGTTCTCTTCTCTTGCCATTCAGCACTCCCTTGACGATTTCAGCCACTGACAAAGCTAGTTCCTCATATTACAGGAGTTAGAGCTTGACGTTTGCCTTGATGTACTCAACAATCTCATCTAGTGGAGTTCCGGGACCAAAAACGGCTGCGATGCCAGCCTTTTTCAATTCAGGAATATCATCCTCCGGAATTATTCCTCCACCAACAACAAGGATGTCTTCAATGCCCTCCTTTTTCAAAAGCTCCATGATTTTAGGGAACAGAGCATTATGAGCTCCACTTAGAATACTGAGTCCAATGCAATGCACACCTTCATCGAGGGCTGCATTAACAATCATCTCAGGAGTCTGTCGGAGACCTGTGTATATGACCTCCATTCCTGCATCACGAAGTGCTCGGGCAACAATCTTTGCACCTCTGTCATGTCCATCAAGGCCTGGTTTTGCTACAAGTACACGAATCTTCTTGGACGAACTCAAGAACCCACCTCAAGTTGATGATTCGTCTGGAGATGAACTTGGGAGTGATATAAAGTCGTTGATTTTGAGTACTTCAATCCTCCATGATATGGACAACGTTTTCACGACCTTCACGGAATCTTCGAACAATACCTCGCTCTTCTAGGTTATTTAGAATTAAGCTAACTTTAGCCTGTGACATGTCAAACTCGGTATACAGGTCCTTCTGAGGACAAGATCCTCCCTTCCTTTGAATGACATCTAAGACTTCTCTTTCTTCAGAGGTGATACCAACGAACTTGACAGTGCCAATTCGTCTGAGCCGTTGGTATAATTTTGGACCACCTAGAGTGAGAATAATCCCACCTATAACACCGAGAACTGCGATCAATATGGATTCTACTAGAAATGAGCCTAAAGGTCCGGATTGAAGATTTGAAAACTGATACTTTATGATGAAAGCTCTCTCTTGTCCAACTTGAAGTGATTCGATATACCAGACAAATGCAATCGACGAACCGTCTGTATAGTTTGAATTAGCAGCAGGGAATAATGGTACAACAGACTCTCGGGATAGTAAAGCATCTTGAGGAAGAACCGCAATGAATGTGAAATTGGAAAAATCTACAAGTGGACGGACATAGAAAACAAAGGTTTCTAGGTATTTACTCAAATCGAAGCTAAGTTCCCTGTCCTGCTGAAAATCTGTCGCTTCAACCTCTAACTCAACCCACACTGATTCATTTTCTTGAAGAGGGGAGCTAAGAAAGACAATAACTTCAGTATATCGGTTCTGAAGTTCAGAGCTGGAAGTGGTTGAAGTGCCATTTGCTTGAGAGTTAATAATTTCAACATCCAGCGAGTCAATTCTGAATGATAAGGATGTGATACCTGAAGATCCCTGATTGGTTGCTCTAGCACGAATATTTAGTGTCGTAACCTTGTCCAGCGACATGATAGCTTTTATTTCAACAGGGTCGAGTTTCACATCCTGCAGCTGTGCAAGCTGCACATCCCCCTGAACTGGAAAGACTACCATGGCTGTGAAAATAAGAACAACCATTGCAAGCGCTATTCGTCGCACTTCTTCACACCACATTCTATTGAAATTATTTCGCCTTTAACTATCGCGTCAGATTTAACTCATTGATAAGACTTCTTTTAGGGTTTAATTGGTGGGTAGTGGCAATGACCACTACCCTGGGTTTCACGAGAGATCTATTTTTTCCGGATTAGAACGACGAGTATTGCAACTAGTGCGATTCCACCAATGCCAGCAATAAGGACAAAGTCAATTGGAGTTCCAGTTGAAGGAACTCCCTCGGGATAGAGACCTATTGATGGATCGTGTAAGAGTGTACCATCGTCAAAATATGGATATGCCAGATATACAGCAATACCATCACCTCTAGGGACATAGGATACTCCAACATCGACAGCCTCGGTTTCACCACCAGGCCATGTGATTACTGCAGTGTCCAGCCAGCTGAAGAATCCCTGAGCAACATTAGTGTCATAGTCTATAAAGTCCATTCTCTGGCATTCAGTTCCACTCATACTTTCGAAACGTGTTTCGTTTCCACCAGTTGTGGTCCAATTCATATCTGAGTCAATTGAAACGTTGCGAAAACGTTCACGGGTTTCCATTCTGTGATGATGAAGGTTTTGAGTGCCAGTGGCTTCATTCTCTTTTTGAATAGTCTGAATAGCAACACTTGAGTTTTCACTACTGAATGGGAAATTACCGATTTCAATATCCATTTTCAACTCAGATCTTCCAGCAACTGTATAATTGAAATGGACTCCGTTGTCAGCTGATACCGTTCCAGTATAATCTTCAAGATAGATGTGCGCCCAAATCTGTAGTGTGACATCTGAGAATCTCTCAATATCACTCATTCCATGATGACCGGCCATCGGCTTTCCGCTCATCATGGAGTCTTTCACACCAGCCTTTGTATACTTCAACCATACTTCTGTGATGACATCGCCATCCATGATTTCCCCAGTTGAGATTGTCCACTCGAACGCAGAGAGTGGAGCAAAGTAGAGGGATTCATTTCTCTGATAAGCCCCATCATCGTTCAGGTCTTCAAACTCAATTAGCATCACATAATTTGTTGAAAAACGGGCACGTGCACCGGTTTCATCTGAAGTGTACCAGAAATGAAACAATGGCGTGTCTCCGTTCGCCATGATTGTGATGATATCAGTATTTATCCAAACTGATCCATCGTTAGTTATGGAATGGTCAGGCATTCCGGGCATGGGTCTATCCATTGGCCGATCCATTCCATTTCCATACATGGCTGTAGCAGTTGTTGTCATTGTTCCTAGAAGAGCTACCATCAGGAACAGTCCAATCATCATCCTGCGCATATTATTCAATTTATTCACCTAACCAAGGCCAACTGGTTTGCATATATAATGACAATTTTGTGGAAAAGAAAAAACGTAATAGAATCAAGCTTATGAGAAGAGTTTTACTAGATTGAAACTTTATGGATACTTCTAAGACTTTGTAGAGTCATTATAATATAGACAAGCATATCAGATAGGTGCTATAGGCACACTCCACAGTTATTAGGCTTCAGAACATGAATGACCTGAGAAAGGGGAATTAATCGAAATGTCTGCAGAGATACACGAGAGAACTCAGTTTGATTGGTTTAGCGTTGCTCGCGTACATGAAACAAGGGGTGAGTATGAGGATGCTTTGAAAGCCTACGAGGAATCTGTTAAGCTTGATAGTAGCTACGCAAAAGCATGGTTCCACAAAGCAAAACTTCACTACAAACTAAATCAAAAGAAAGAAGCAAAAGAATGTGTGAAGCGAGTCCTAGAATTGGAACCGGATTGGGAGAAATACATCGAGAAGTATATGCCTGATTTGTAAGTGGAGTCTTGGAGAAGAGTTCATTTTAGTGCCGCAGATGAGTCGGGATATAGAAGGACGTACACAGCTTGATTCAGAGTGAGGATCTTCCTATTCACCCACTCCATAACCATCTTTACATTGTCTTCCGATGAAATTCGAGTAAGTGCTGCTATTGTGGCGTCCTTGCACTGAGGCATTCCTAGTAGCTCCTCGATGGTCTGAACGAGAATCATCTGTCGTACATCAGGAGTCGTTTTGGTTAGCCAATAAAGCACATTTTTCCTAGCATCAGCACCTATATTTGATGCTGCTGCAGCCTCTTTGAGAGCGTTAGAAATCTCAGAAACAGCTGTACCATCTTTGAGATCAGTGAGCTCATTCTGGATAATTGTGACAATAGCTTCTGTATTCTCTGGATCGTGGCTCAGAATATCAATAAGGTCAGATCGAGCTTGGGCAGGGCCACTTTGGTCTTTGTCATCACTCAAAGTTCTCATTCTCCTTCCAATATTCAGTGGTGTGCTGCATGGAACTCTTTGTGGTGGTTAATATGTTTGTTGCGTTGGTATAAACTTCCCAGAATTTTCTAGAATAACTGAAGAAATTCACTAGTTGAACTCAAAACAAAATCAGGAATTGAGGAAGTCCCATATTTTGCGACCTGATCTTCAAGAGACAATGTACGGTTGTTTATCCAAATCGTAGTCAGGCCTAATGATTTAGCTCCCACCATATCTGCATAATATTCATCGCCAATATAGAGTGAGCGTGAAACCTCAGTGTTTAAGTCACGTAGCACCCTCTCGAATGGCTCCTTCATTGGTTTGTATGCATTGACGTCACCGCAATCTACTATGGAAGAAAAGAAGTAGTCTAATTCCAGATTTGTAAGGATAATTCTGGCATGGCCTACGAATGAGTTCGAAATTACTCCAAGCTTAATCTTCCTTGCTTTCAATTTCTCAAGGATTTCAAGTACCCCATCATAAGGTGTGGAAAGCTCCAAGTGAAGCGCTTTGAATCTCTGAGTTGCATCTTCTAAAAGTTCAAAGTCAGCTTTCTGATCAATATCCTCCAGACTATTTTTCGTTGCGGTAAAAATAATTTCAAAGGGTGAACGAAAGGGAGCACCTTCCACAATGGCTTGAATTGCTTTCCTATACCTAATGACAAGATTGCGTATGTAAGATGACATGAGTTCATCTGATTCTATTCCAAGCTTTTTGAGAAGCCACTCACTCGCCACTATTGGATATCTGTGAGTATTTGTCAAGGTTGAATCCAAGTCAAAAATGACCGTTTCAAATGTACTAAGGTCTAGCATGCTCAAGAATGTCCAAGCTCCAGATTACTATCCACCTTTGCCAAGATAGATTCCATTTGGATCAAGCTTGTGCATAATATCAATCTGTTCTTGTGTCGGTTCGTTCGTAGTTGGCACATCATCGGGCACTATTAGGTCAAACATAATATTGTCCAAAACATCCTGAACACCATATCCTGGATGAACTGACTTCAGGCGTATTCTCAATGTTTCAGGCTCAAAGTCCATCTGACACATATCCGTAATGACGATCTCTGGACCATTTCCAACCATAGACCACTTCTCACGAGATCCTGGACCCTCAAGATGACCTGGCGAAGTCATATAATCAAGTTTCCTTACAAACTTGCGCTTGTCATGCGACATCATCACAATGAGACGCTTTGCCGATGATGCGATATCGTTTCCTCCGCCGCTCCCTGGAAGCTTAACTTTGGGTTTCTCATACGGACCAATGTAACTTGTATTTAGATTTCCAAATTCATCAATCTGTGCAGCCCCAAGGAAACCAACGTCAATTCTGCCTCCCTGCAACAAGAATCCTAAGGTTTCAATCAGACCTATTGATGCTGAGCAGCCATAGTAATATCTAGTATCAGCAACAGAGAGAGGGACTTCTCTGGGGCGAGCATCAATGAAACCAGCCTCTGAGATGAGGTTAGACCGAGGAGCATGTGTTTCTTTTGCTAGAAGAGCTGCCAAGAGTGGCATTCCTGTCCCTCCAAAGACATTTTCTCCATCTTTGACATGGCTTGAGGCGCAAGCAATTAAGAACTCAATTTTTGTGTATTCTACCATATCAATACCCCCACGGTCTTTTAGCTTTCAACTGCTGAAGTCTTGGCCAGCTCACTAGGTCGAGATAGCCGTAATGATCTTCTACTCCAAGGATGTAACCATCAAGATACTCTCGCCAGCCTTCCTCAGTTTCTGTGAGTTTATGGAACATCATGAGATGCTCCAAATCATAGTCATAATAACCATGACACATCATTGGATGAGCAATGAAAGGTAGAACCACTACATGATCCACATACATAGCGGGTATCTTTGTTTGATCTGGTCGAGACCGGATGTCCTCCTCGTCAATGAGTTCTTCTGCTAGCACAATTAGTTTCTTCCCACATCGAGACCCCTCAATATCTTCGCCAACTATTCCATCAATTTGAGCATTACCTGTTTTATCAACACGTTGCACATGAACGATGCTAAAATCAGGTTTCAGAGATGGAACAACAGTAAGCTTTTGACCAGTAAAAGGACAATCAATAACTCTGAGTTTATTTTCCCCACGATAGCGTGACAGCCGAACCATATCTGTCCCCATCATACTTCTAAGAGGCATGAATGGTACATTTAACGAACCTCCAAGAAACCGCATAGCCATTGCTAGATTAGTGTAGTCTTCAACTTGCAATACACCCTCTGATACTCTTCGTCTGATATTGTTTGAAAGACCAAGAGCTTCTATTGCCGAAAATGCAATTTCATACCTCTCAGCCACATGCGCACCAGCCATGATCTCAAGGTCAACTTCTGACCCGCAGGTATAAACTGTAAGATTTCGTTTCTTTTGTCTGACAAGTTCGTGGGAAAAAGCAATTGGAGGTCTCTGATACCCAAATCCCCCCCAAAAGAGTCCATCCCCATCAGAAACTTTCTTTGCAGCCTCTGCAAGTGTGATACGTTTGTCTTCTACTTCAGCCTCTGTCAAGTATTGTCACCTGATGTTGAATTTCCAGAGTATTTAGCGGGGGCTGAAACAACATTCCTTTTATCTTTGACCATGAAGATAGAGGAGTCTTATCCAATGAACGCAAGTAGCAGAGATATAACAACAGGGATGATGACTACTATTATACAACAACAAGAACCACCGATGAGAAGAGCACGTGATAGCGAGATTTCATCAGATGCTTCTGTACTTTTGGACACAACATGAGGTCCTAGAATACCCTTTGTAACTGTAATCCCATAATCATCATCCAAAGGAAATGATCCCGTATTTGGAATGAATTGAAAACGTTGTTGACAAACAGGACACCTGATTATTATTGATCCCTCCACAGATTCAAGGACCGACTCGGTCAACTGATGTTCACAATATGGACATTCTGGAAATTCAGGCATTACTGTATACACCCCATCGTTTTCAGTTAAAACCAGAAAAGACCAATTCCAAAAATAAGCATCATAATGAAGAAAAGTATAGGTAGGAAACAACACAGGCATAGAATTACAAAACACGCTGTACCAGCAGTACCTGCTTCTGGACGTGGTTGCTCGACTCTCCATGGAGTTTCGGTATCAGGGAACCCATAGTAGGTTTCGGGTATCGATCCTTCGGTTCTGGTTGAAACCATTCGTTCTTCCTCCGGGAGCCTGAAAGCTCCGAATCCCGGAAGATACTCGAAAAAGCCACCACAGTTTCTACACCGGAGTCTAACCTTGTTATCGTAATCCATTACTCTATCAGTAGGTACTCCAGCCCCGCAATATGGACACTCTGGTATTTCAGCCATTGTAAGTCCTCTTGTCAGTTAATTCCAATTCTATAAAATCATTGAGAGGTTTTAAACTTCATTAGTCATGTGAGGACTTACCTATAACTAAAAAGGAGGATTGTAGCAATCGGAATTATGTCAGCCAAAGAGAAGTGTCCATCAAGGAAGTTCCCAGGAATCTTAGGAATCATTGGACCCTTTATTGCACTTTTAGCTATTGCTGTTGCCATAATACTCTCACTCTCATGGTTCACTTGGGATGGAAATGCTCTAAGTGATTTGGGTAATTACGATAATGGACTGCCTGCAGCCATCGTGTTTAATGTAGGACTAGTTCTTGCAGGAATAGTGTTGTTAGCATTTACCTACTGTTTTGCGCGAGTAATAACAGACGTCCCAACAAAGATTGGATTAATTCCATTCTTCGTCGCTTTGGTTTTTCTAATCGCTATAGGAGTGTTCTCAGAGAACGCTGGTGAAATTCATTTTATTGTATCTGTTGGATTTTTCGCGAGTTTCCCATTTGCTATGTGGTTTGTTGGTTTGGTTTTCTTAAGATTCAGGAGATTCTGGTGGTTCTCGCTAGTATCAATAATACTGCCATTCTTCTCAATCTATATGTGGACCTCTTGGTTTAGTGGCGTTTTCCCATTCTGGAGTGGTAATGCAATTCCAGAAATTACTACAGCCTTTACAGGAATTGGGTGGCTCTGGATTATTTGGTTACTTTATGACAGGAGTGACCTTTCAGTAATTACGCAATGATTCTATCGAGCATATAATAGAGGATGAGGACTCAGACATTTGCTGAGTCCCTCTTAGAATCATTCTACAGACTTCTTTTTCCGACTTAGATAGACCACTGTAATTGCAACTACACCCGCAAAACCAGCGCCAGCCACTATAAGGAGTGGAGTGAAGTCAATTGGTTTCACGGTGACTACTACAGTATCAGAACCTGAATTTCCACTACCGTCAATGAATGTAATCATAAAAATGTGGTTACCAACACTTAGTCCGTCAACATTGATGGTTACATTCTCAGCTGTGGAGTTCCATGCACCAGACATGGTTTCAATTCCATCTAGTGTTACTCTGTAACTTTCCGGGTCATGATCCTCAGCAATCCACGTAATCCATCTACCTACTTGATCTACTACATATTCAAAATCATCAGGCCCTATTATGCTAGGTGCAACTGTATCAACGACTGTCACTTTGAAGGTCCCACTAACAGAGTACCCATACAGATTGGAAGCACGGACTTCTAATGGATAATCTCCGAAACTTAAGACAAGCCCGTTTGAAATGATTCCATCATCAATTACGAAATGCGAGTCATTGATCCACCATTCAGTGATTGGTGCTAATTTTGGAGATGTGAAAACACTAATGCTACAGGTGAACTCTTCACCATACTCTGCTTGTTGGTCCGTAGGTTCTTCAAGCCATGTGGGTGCAGTTGGATAATACATGAGTGGATGAGTATCGTTGTTATTTGCTGAACCAGCAATGGGATGCCATGTGTCTCCAATTCCATCAGCATTTGCGTCAACGCCGGTATAATTGGAATAATAATTGTAGTCAAAGATTGTTGTTAGGCTATCATCTCGGACATTTTCACCATTGTTATCAAAGACATTCCAAGTCACATTTACATCTAGAAGTCCAAGAGTATACAGTCCAAACAAATCGTTGTCTTTGATGATATTATGAGTGATAACTCCCTTATGACCTTCAAAATCAATTCCAGCACTGCTAAAGCGAAATTCATTCCAAGAAGCATCACATTGTGCATCATAGACTCCAAGACATATACCCTCCTCACCAGTAGTGTTTGTGCATACATTTCTGACCACTGTACAATTGTATGATTCAGCAACAAGAATAGCAAAACTCGTTGTCAGTTGGCAATAATTGTCTTCTATGAATATGTCAAAATTGGAAATGACTACGAAAATACCATCTTGATTATCAACACATGTATTGCCTGTTATGTTACATTCGTTAGATTGTTGCATGTATATTGCCGTATTGCACTTGGTGATGTAGTTACCAATAATTGATGAGTTGCTAACGCTATCCAAATGGATTCCAGCAAAACCTCCACTCCAAATACCTGTGAAGTTTACTATTGTATTATCCTTGACAGTTCCAAATGCAGTGTTAAGTAGACCAATACCAGATGAACCATTTGCGAGTGTGTTTCCTTCTGCAAGAGCATAATAGCAGGTATCAAACATGATACTACCTTCTTGGCTGTTAAAACATTGATTATCAGTCACATTAGTGGAATTAGATCCAGCAATTACAATATTGTAGTATGATTGATTGCATTGATTCTCAGATATTTCGTTGAAGTGAGAGTTTTCTATATAGATGTCAACCTCGCCAAAACCTAATCCAGTGCATAAATTACTCGCCGCGGTGTTGTGAGGTGCATTATTCCATATTACAATTGCACCTGCGTAAATGGTACAATTATTGTTTGAAATCTCATTGTAGGAACTGCCCTCTGCAATTTCAATACTGATCAAAGTATTTTCTACTTGATTTTTCATGATTATGCTATTGTTTGAATTGTGGAGTGCAATTGAACCAATGAATGATGCTTCAGAACCCCAACCACAATCATTTCCAGATATTACGTGTGATGTACAATTCTGGAGAAAGATGTCAGCATCATTGTTGCGTCCAAAGTTGGACTCAATAGTATTACCTGGACATTCTTGACTGTAAATTCCAGCAAAAACGTTAGAAGTACAATTATTTGAATCAATGAGATTATTCTCACAGTTTAAGTAGAGTCCAATTCCCACATCATTATTGATCGCTGTGTTATTGAAAACTGTCACATACTCACAGTTCAGATAGAGCTCGATACCTCCAAGACAATTAAAGCAGTAATTTTCCTCAATGAATATGTTATTGGATTGTTCGATGTGTAATCCAATAAAGCAAGTTGTACAGTTATTGTTTTCAAGAGTTGATAATGTGCAATCTTCCAGGTAGACTCCAGCCCATCCAAAGCTATAGAAAAGATTGTCATTAACTGTCAGATCAGATGAGTGGAGTGCCACCACGCCCCTCTCACTATTTAGAATCGTGTTATTTTTGATTCGACCATGGATGACTGAATTAAACTCGATGACAGAGGTTTCATTACTTGTCAACCAACAGTCCATTACGAAGAAATGAACATCTGTATTTGTTATGTTAATAGCTGGTCCGCCAGTAATGGTCGAGTTTATGTTTAAACCAGCTATAATGTATGGTTGTTCAACGGTTCCTTCACCGGGCCAATTTTGTGTTTCGAAGTCATTGTTTTCATTAATCACTATTGGAGCATGTGGAGTGCCAAATGGATCAATATCAAGAGGCATTGACAAAACCCTACTGGACTCTTGAGTGTAAGATTCCTGAGGATCTAGATGAAGACTCTGATATTCGAAATTCCTGAAATCTGAAAAATGCCTACCAACTCTATCCAAAGTGGGTTTAGGCGTTGGTGTCATGCTATTTACTAGTGTTGTTGATTTTGACCCTGTATTAGTTACTACTGACACAGAAACCAGTAGTGCAGTTCCTAGTAATAGTACTAGTAGCAATACCAAAACTCGTTCAATACAAGGAAACAAATATCGTATGGACTTCAATCTCCTAACCCAGTAGGATAAGGCACAAACATCAATTATAGTTTTGTGAAAATCGTATCAAATGAGTTATGTGGAAATTTTGCCAAGTAGTAGTGGTGTTTAGAATGGGAGTAACAATCCGATGGCTAGGTCATGCCAGTTTTCAAATAAAAGCTGCTGAGAGAGTAGTCTACCTTGACCTATATAGGTCGAAGGAATTAAGAAAGAGAGTCCCAGATGAATTGGAACCTGCATCAATCGTACTTGTGACACATTCTCACAACGACCACTGTTTCCCAGAAGCGATCAACGAAGTTCGGACAGATGACACAATAGTTGTTGGTCCAAAAGATTGTGGGGAGAAACTTGGTTATGCCATTGAATCGCTGAATCCTGGCGAGGAAGCAACATTTAGCGATATCAAAGTCAAAGGGGTACATGCATACAATGTGAAACGATTCCGGTCTCCAGGAAACCCATTCCATCCAAAGGGGGTTGGGGTGGGTTATCTGATTGAGATAGAGGGGAAGACCATCTACTTTGCTGGAGATACAGACATCATTCCAGAGATGAAGGATTTGGGTCACATTGATGTTGCGCTTCTTCCCTGCGGCGATACATATACAATGGATAACAAGGAGGCTGCTGAGGCTACCAAAATTATCAAACCCAAGGTAGTGTTGCCAATGCATACCTGGGACAGGAGTATTGATAATTTCAAGAATGAGATTGCAAAAACTGAAACCAAGTTTGTTCATCTAGAAGAGGGTGAAGAGTTCACAATTAGTGACTGAAATCAGGAATTAATCCCTACCCATATCGGTCCAATATACGCAAAGCGACCATTATCTCCAACAACTCGTACAAGATAGAAGTCGACGCCATCGGTATTCAGCGTACCAGGGTCAATCGGATTATCGCTGTACTGGTTGACATAATACTCTCCATTTACCAAGATGCAACTCTCAATACCATATGATGCGCCAGTTATGTCTTCTGAATCAATGAATGTGACGTTGATAATGGGTTGGTTAACTGATATGCTTGTTAATAATTGCCCATTCTTGATGACTTCAATCTGTGCTTGCCAATTTGGAGTCCAATTATCCGTAACTGAAGCAGCTTTTTGGAATGTCGCAGCTGGAGACCCATCCTGCGCCAGGATTATTTGAATCTCACGCGACGTTGAGGGATCAACAACAAGCAGGGTTGAATTGTTTCCAACTCCAACTCCGTTGATTGTGAGGTTAAGTAGAGGACGTCCATAGTCAGAACAAGCATAGATTACCTGACGTTCTAAAGCGGAAAAGATTGAGTCACGAGTCAAATCGGATGCATACACTGCAGTCAGTCCACTTGGATATGGATGTTCATTTCGTGTGTGCCATAGACTGAATGGTCGTTGATGCCCTACAAAAGCGGGGGTATGGCTTATTGAATGCCCAGGATGCCCATCATGTTGGTCACCTGATGCATAAACAGTCATCCGATAGCCCATTCTAAATGCATCGATAACAGAAGTTCCGTTCGTATATTCTGGTGTTGGAGCTATAAGACCCATATAATTGAGCGGATGTCGTTGTTCATAGAGACACTCACCATGAACTGACGTTACTTCAACCATCTTGACATATTTTGGATTAATATAGGTCCAGTCCTGAAGATATTGCTTCTGCGTTGTGTGATGAGGGAGGGCAAGAGCTCTGCAGCTTGTAGTAGTTGTGAATTCATCAAGAGCGTTCCATAGATTTTCTGTCTTTGGTAGAGTCAAGTATGAGAGAATAGGATCTTTCAGTAATTCATTCCCACTAAACACACAAGTATAATGACCTGTTTCTGTGTTAGTCCATTCAAGACCATGAAAAGTCACAAAGCGATTTGGTTCGTAGGCTAAATTAGTAGCACTCTCTAAGACGTTGAAACTACTGGGTCCAAACAACATTATCTCACCATGATCAGTCAAAGCCATGAAGTCAAGGCATGCGATATACCGGCCGTAGAAGAACGAGTGAGCTGCAGAGCCTGTCCCATCCGAGAGTTCAGAGTGGCTATGGATATCCCCCCAATAGATCGTGTTGGCGAGCTCACTGGAATTTTTGACAATAATGGGGTTGCTGTAGTATGTATTCCCTGAAAATGAGTCCTCCACGAGAATGTAGTGAATCCCTGGAGTTTCAATTATCAAATTGAACACATGACGCCCATTATCCTTTCCATCCTGAATCTCATATGCAATATCAGACCCAAAGTTCTGACCTGTAAATGTATACGAAGATGGCAGATTGGCGGAAACTGATATCATTTGATTGAAAGATGTCAGATTGTATGACTCAATAGAGAATTGTACTGTACCCTTATACGTCGCACTCAATCGCTCATAGGGATCCCAAGCCTCCACTGTGACTTCAAAGCTGTCTGATATAGCAGCAGTTGAAGGAGCATGAACCCATAGTAGTCGTGCTCTGTTGTCAAACATCACACCCAAATCAATACTCACACTAGACCACATGAGCACTGGTGATATTATTACTAGCAACACAATGATCCGACGAGCATTCTTGGGTCCTGTCTTGAGAGACGTCTGCATTCTTGAAAATAGAAACGGTATCGTTCTCCCAACTCGTAGCCATAGCAAGTGGATTACCGATGTAATTGTATATACCACAAAAATAGCTATTGAACTCATAATGGCTATAGTAAGAGGTGCCATAGATTTGATGACATGAGCTAGTAGGGTTGCTGTTCCTGCTGCAAATGAGAGTACAATTCCATGTCTTGCCCAGTGAGATTCTCTAAATGCAAAGAAATAGGCTATTCCAATGAATAAGCCTATGAAGCTGAAGAAGAACCAAAATGTCGTGAATATACCAAAAGCGAATAGGATGCCTCGACCTATATGAAGCAGGATTCGAAGAATCCTTGAAGCATCCAATGCCATTTCTTCACATCCGATAATCTCTCAAGTATCGCGTCTATACCGGACATAACCAGCATTTAACATCACTCATTCATTTTTGAGAGCTTGAACAAAACTGTCATTTTATCTCCTAACTCTCTTTTTCGCAACAAACTCTGCTTCAGTCCTTCGGAATCCTTCAGCATAGAAATGATCAAGTATGTCTTCATGTCTGTCCTGGACCCAAAAGATTGCGTTTTTAGTTGTAACTTCATTGAGTGCGGCATCAACAACTTCGACACCAAAACCAGGTCTATAATTAAAAGACAAGACTGTCGAATCTGTCTGTTCTGGGTCATTCTCAAGACGAACGAATCCAACGACCATATTGCTTGACCGTTCTCTCATAACATAGGAATTACCACCACGTATAGAGTATTCCAACATCTTATGGTCTCTGTGACCCCAATAGGTATCTGCATCAAGATGAACCAGAGTAGGAATGTCATCAAGCCTGGCAATATTGACATCGAGGTTTATCTCTTGCAATGTAGGTTTAGCTGGACCATCCAAACGCAACACAAGAGATTGGATACCATAGCCGAGACGTTCTATGAAGGGAATAGCACGAGAATTGTGCATCTTCACGCCAACAACGAAGTGCGTGATATTTGGATTGAGGTCTCCTAACGCCCTCTCAGATTCACGAACAAGACTTGTACCAATACCCTTGTTTCGCCATTCTTGATCAACTACAAGCTCCCAAATTGCGCCCCAGCTAAGACTATCAAGTATAGCATTGATTGCCACGCCAACAATCTGGTCATCCACAACAGCAACCCTCCAGAGGTTTGGCAAATCACCTTGTATCGTACTTCGATTCCACCATCGAGAGAAGCCATCGAATGTCAATCGATCAACGCTTGGCATTCCAGTTCCATATACTCGATATACAGATGTTCGTTCTTCTAATCTAGGAGGGCGGACTATTGTCTCGGTCATGTGTTTACACCTCATGCAAAACTGAGAGATTCTGTTTTCTTGATAGAGAAATGGAGAAAACACAATCTCGGAACAATGAGTTTGTGGTTTCAAATGAAGATAAGGATAGTTACGCGAACAAAACCCTGATTCGGTGGCCATAAATGGGATATCTGGCTCACATAGCGAAAAAATCGGTAGATGTTCAGAGGCAGTCAACCTAAACAGGAATCTCTAATAGTTTATGTATAATAGTCTTGACTAGTAAGTCGCGGGTAGCATTGAGGGAATTAGAATGGGAAAGATCAGTTTTCTGATAATCCTACTACTATTAATACCGCTTGTATCAGGGGAGCACACTGACGGAGTGGTTAGCAGTTTCGCTCTACCTCAGAGCAATGCTCAAGAAACAGGAGAACTCCTATCAGATCCTTATCTCCTCTCAGAACCTATTTTTGAGCTCGGCGAGTACAGTGAGTTTGGTTTTAATCATGAGGTTCGGGGGAGTAATGGTATCGTAAATCTAACTTGGACTCATAGTGCAGGACACCGTATATGGTATCACTGGATTCCATATGTAGGATTTACAGAGTCTGATGAATTTGCGCGTTTCGGGCAGAACTTCACATGGGAACATAATCAGACCCCAGTGACCCTGAAAATCTCAGCATCAGTTCATATCACATGCACGGGTGACTTTGCAACACAAGATAATGGGGATGACATGTACGCCATCTGGTTCTGGATTGCTAATTCAGAGTATAATCAAGGTTCATACGCTGTCAGACTTAAGATGGTTGGCAATCTAAAAGATAGAGAGAGCTACGATATAGAACTACTAACGTCAAATCATGAGATAAAACAGATTTTTGCGGGTTCAATTGAAATCGATGGATTTCAATTATACTCAAGTGATACCTACACAATGTTTGCAGGACTCATCCCAACGGATGAATTTACGGGTGCCATAATGGGTGATGGATTTTGGGATATCTATGAAGGATCAGTTACTGCAACTTTTAGTTACTTCTCGGTAGAAGGGCTGCTAGATACAGAGAATATAACGCCTCCAGTGCTCAATCCAAAAATCAATACTACTACGCTTTGGAATGAAACTCCACAGGGAGTGGCATTAGAACCGCTTGGTCAAAGTTCAGTACTACATCTTAGCAGGAATTACTCTTCAGGTGAAATGGTGCTAGGAGGTCTAACATCAGAGCACCACACATTGTGGAACACAATGCCACTCAATACAAGTCCTGGAGACTATACATTATCTGTAGTAGAAGTGATAGGTGATAATATCTACCTCATTACAACAAAAAGACAAGAGATTGCTGGCGATCTATTGTTGATGAAATTAGACTCACAAGGCCATGAACTTTGGAATACAACAATTTCACTGTTCACCTATGATGCTCCACTATATCTCGACGTTTCAACCTCAGGCAGAATATATGTTCTAGCGATATCTAGAAGGGACTTGTCAGCACCAGTCGAGTTTACCTACGAGGTAGTACACAGTCTAGTTTGTCTTGATAATCTGGGGAATAAAATATGGAACGAGACATTGGATATTCTAAATTATGAAGAGTATATTACTAGTCTTTACAAACCAATAATGCCAAGGGGGCTAAGTTGTCAAAATGATGACATTTTCGTTGGACTACATGATTCTATTCGTCGATACGATAGTAATGGAGATGAGGTTTGGAATATATCAATAGATTATGATGCATTCTGTCCAGACCCATTTAGTGGGTTTTATACCGTGTCAATTTCCTTTAATGAGGAGTTTCTTCTATCAAAATGGAACACTCAGGGTGTCCTGACTTGGAACCAAGTCTTAAACATCGATTATGGATTAGGATGGAAAGACTATCCAATTTTGGAAAGAATGGAGGTGGGTCCAGACAGGTTACTGTATCTGATACTCGAATATATTCATGTGAACCATGTAATGACTATCGCACGGATCTCACGTTTAGGACAGTTATATTCCCAAGACACAATTTATAATTTGACTGAAACAGAGGTATATGGAGCAAGCTACCGCAGACCATCAGTATTGGATGTCGCAATTACACAAGAGGGCATCATTCATCTAGCAGTGATCAACGACTCTATTATGACATACCCATTTTACAGTCCATGGTTCAATATGGGACTTGCGAACCAGTTGCTTGCATATGAGCTCTCTGACCCTTTTGTTTTCAGAGTGAGTCTTGAATCATTGATAATCACAGGAGTCGCGGTACTGATATTTGGGGGAATAGCTTGGGACCACTTTATCAGGGGACGCACAAGACCTGAAGATATACTTCCACACCAAGAGGAAATCGATCCATGGAAGATACTGATGGAAAAAACAGAGGATGAGTAGTATAGATCTATGAAGCACCTTCCAAAACAATAACAACTAATACCATGTCAAGCTATTAGGTGAAATCTCTAACTGGATGATATGTCCTACAAGAATGCAGCACGAAAGGTGTAGTATAAAATGGCGGATGATGTAAAACTAACTAGATCTTCTAGTTACAGATGGGTCATTCTCGTTCTTACATGGCTTGTCTATTTTGCCTTTGGATTGATTCTTTCTTCGATTCCTCCTCTAGTGAATGTAATAGCTGTTGATCTCGCATTAAATTACTCACAAATGGGTGTGATTCTTGGTAGCGTCATTCTCATGTATGTACCGCTTTCTGTTCCAGTTGGTATAGGCATCGATCGTATAGGGCAAAAGAATGTAATTACATTGGGACTCCTACTCATTTCTTCTTCCGCAGTCCTCCGATCATGGGTTTTTAACTTTGAATCACTTTTTCTTGTAGTATTCCTTTTTGGATTTGGAGGACCAACAGTTTCAGTGGGTCTAGCGAAAGTAGTAGCTTCATATTTTGAGGGGAGAGAGCGTGGGCTGGCTTCAGGAATCTACATGACCGGAGCTGCTGTTGGCTCCGCATCAGCATTGGCACTGACTAACGTCCTCGTTCTCCCCATTGTTGGCACCTGGAGGAACGTATTCTCTTTCTATGGGCTAATTGGTTTCCTTATTGCGTTTAGTTGGATTTTACTTGCAAAAGAACAATCTCGTAGTTCAAAAAAGAATGACATACAGGTATCGATGAAGAAAGTAATTCGATCTTTACTAAGCAACAGATATGTCTGGATGGTCGCAATTATTGGTTCTTCTTCATTTCTCGTGTTCTATGGTTTTGGGAATTGGCTTCCAACTCTTCTTGAGGAGAAAGGAATGGACGCAGCGGGTGCTGGATTGTTGGCTTCAATCCCAACATGGGTTGGTCTAATAGGGAGTGCAATAATTCCCGGAATTGCCATAGCTGGTTCAAGGAAACCAGTAATCATCATCACATTACTAATTGAAGGCATCTGCGTTTACTTTGCTGGCATTACCTTTGGACTATTCCTTCTTGCTTCACTAATTATCTACGGCATTGTAAGTGGAGCTCACATGCCACTGATGCTAGTGGTCATGATGGATCTACCTGAAGTCGGAGCTAAATACACAGGAATTGCAAGCGGATTGTTCTTCGCAATAGGTGCATCTATGGGCTTTATTGGACCAATCCTTGTAGGGTACTTAAAGGATCTGACTAGCAGCTTCGTTCCAGCTCTGTTTGTTCTAGCCTTAATAGTTGAAACAATGATAGCAGTAGCGCTGATTCTCAAAGAGAAATGAATCATGGCGGAGAGGAATTTCTATCTTTGACCCACTGTAATGCATATTCTAAGATTTCACGAACCAGACTTTCTTTACCTTGGATATAGCTCTCTCGGTTTCCCGAATATGTTTCGACAAGATGCATCTTAAGTTTGGAGTACTCAATAGCGACATCGGGATGCTCATGCAAATAATCTCTGAATGCAATATGTCGATGAAGTTCCTCACTGTGCAGGTCACAAACATAGAGATGGTGAGATGGTAGCTGCCACTTTAAATCAAGATCTCTCAAGTCAAAAGCTTCTCTACCAGTGATTCCAAGATCACCTAGGTGAACATACCCAATCTTTTCTAAGCTAGACTTGATTCCATCAAAATCAGACCATCGAATAACAATATCAATGTCGATAATTGGCTTTGCTACAATTCCAGGAATTGCTGTACTTCCGACATGTTCGATTCTGATAACACTTTGACCAAGCCTAGTAACCAGAAACGTGGAGAGTCTTTCAAACCATGTTAACCATTCTGAGTTGTAAGGTTGGACAATGACTGGTTCAGAAAGTTTGTGCATGAGTATCCCCGTATAGAATTAGAAAAGATTGTTGCTGCAGAAGAAATTCTTCCGCAGCAATGTATTCATTAAAGCAATTCATCAAGAAGCTCGAGAAGTTCTACAACTTTCAGCTTTGAGCCTTGGTCAGACAAGTCCGTTCCTGTTTCTTGTTCTTCTTTCTGCAGCTCATTCACAGCATCTGTGAAGTTGGTGACACAGAAGGGGCAAGAAGTCATAATGATGTCTGCACCAGTAGATGCAGCCTCTTTCATGCGTTCTTTTGCAGCAAACATGGCCATGTCAGGGAACTGTGCCTTGACACCACCACCAGCACCACAACAGAAGCTATCACCCTTGATCCTGTACATCTCCCTGAGTTCCAATCCTGGAATGCTGTTTAGGACAACACGAGGAAGTTCATAGTGTTGCTGTTTTGCCTTCTCGGCATTTCTGCTATCGAGCAGCCAGTTCTTTGAGCCAGCAAGGATCTCCTTCTCGATGGCTAGGCCGATATGTCGGATGCTGTGACATGGGTCGTGCCAAGTGACCTTTTTGTTGTAGGGCTTGTCAATCTTGATTTTGCCTTCCTCAAGCAGGTCATAGACAAACTCGACAGCATGACGTGTTTTGAACGGTAGTGATTCACCACTCATGAGTGGATAATCGTTCCTGAATGTCTTATAGCAACCAGCACAGCTAAAGAGAACCAGATCAAAGTCCTTGAACATCTCTAGGTTCTCGTCCATGACTGTTCTGAAGACATCTCGCTGACCAGTTCGCAAGATGGGAGATCCACAGCAGACCTCGTCAGACAAGACTGTGAACTCGATGCCTAGTTTATTGAGAATGCTCTCTGTATGAACTGCAATCTGTTGTTGCCTATAGGCAGCGGTGCAACCAACAAAGTACGCAATCTTAGCATCCTTATTGTCAACAACTCCACTGAACCATTTGGTACGATCCTCGCGGGGTTCGTTGTAGGGATTTCTTAGCTCCTCGTTTCTAACTCGGGTTCCGAAACCCTTATGCTTGTCAAGTGGTTCAACTCCAGCCTCAATCACTGCAGCTCTGAGTGCCTCAGTAACATGAACAGTGTCGATATAGTTTGGACACTGAGTTTCACACATTCCGCAGGTCGTGCAAGCCTCTGCAACCTCTAACAGTTCCTTGCTAGCTGGGAGTTCGTTGTTCAAGAAAGCTCGTGCCATCCATTGCTTGCCTGAGTTGAAGTAACCTTCCCAGCCAAAGTACAATCCAGCGGGACATCCCTGAAGCATTCCAGTGTACTCTTCGGTTTCACCCTCTTTGTCGGGTTCTCCAGAGTAGGCATATTGACATGCTCGGCAGTGGATACAGCGTGCATTAATCCTGCGAAGCTCTTCTAGAGTAGTCATCTCAATCGTTCCTCCTTGTATCTTTTGCATTTATAGTGGTTATGTTTTGTAACATATTTCGCACCTTGGTTTCATTCCTTCATGGGATTGGGAAGGTCCGTGACGCTCTCCCATGGGATTGCGAGACGACCTGGGTGCAGTATCAAGTTCGGGTCCAAGACCTTTCGGAATTTGACCAGCATCTTGTAGTACTCCTTAGCCTGACTGAAAGTCTGAGGAGCATGGACAAATGGATCGGGTCTATAATTGAGCCAACCTTTCTTCAGGAAACTCTTCGTTGTTTCCATGTTGAACTCCCGAATCTTCTCCATGATGCCAGGCTCTGTCCAGTCAAAACAGAGAATTGGCATGACGATTGCCTGCCTTGCGTGATCAATAGATGCCACCCACATTGTTTCTGGGAAGCCATAGTTAGCCATCGCTGCACAATACTCCTCCATCATCTTGCTACTCTCAAGCCAGGGACAGTACCATGTTATGAACAAGAATCCGGCTTGCCACAGCGAGTAGGGAATGGCAATCTTGTTTGGCTTCTTGAGTCGAGATGCCACCTGTTTGGGATGCAGGTCTTGCTTTGGAGTTACTCGTTTCTCTCGGACCTCATAGTCCTTGTATATCTTATCAATACCGTTCAGCGTTTCGTCAAGCTCTTCCTGAGACCATGCCCAACACTCGTAATTCATCCACTTCTTGTCGACCCCAATCTTCTTGTAAAACTCATAGTCAATAGGAACATTTTCTTTGGGCCAGCGGGTCATGACGAGTTCATAATTACCTCCTTGTACCA
This sequence comes from Candidatus Thorarchaeota archaeon MP11T_1, assembly GCA_002825515.1. The sequence continues at coordinate 24,679 of PJET01000120.1, forward strand.
TAACTGTACGCTCACCAATGCCCATTTCATGCTTGGAGATCTCCCAAGCTGGTTTGACTATATCATCCCAGGTTTCACCACCATAAGCAACCACTGTCTTGTAGTGGGGATGGGGAACCATCTTGATAGCACATTTTGTGATGATACCCATAGAGCCCTGTGATCCCAAGAACAAGCCATCGGGGTTTGGACCAACGCCCCAACGATAGAAGGGCTTTGCACCAGGTAGTGCCCATGAACCAGTATGGAAAATCTCACCGGTCGGGAGAACTATCTCCATGCCCATAATCATGTCCGCTTGTGGACCATAGACACCAGTCACGAGCGAGAAACCTCGCTCAATGGCGTCCCCAAGTACTGTTGCTGCCGGGGGTGCACCATCGGGGATTGGTGGAGCCCAGTCGGGAT
>PJET01000121.1 GCA_002825515.1 Candidatus Thorarchaeota archaeon MP11T_1
ACAATTCTTAATCCCTGAGATTGTTTTAGCAAAAGCCCCCGGAACACCTCTAAACTCATCATGAGTTTTAGCGTTTGCTCCATCTATACTAACTTGAACAAACTTCATTCCTGCTTTCTTGAACAACCGAACTCTGTCCGGATTAGAGAATGAAATTCCGTTTGTAGCAACAGCGACATATATTCCCCTTTCAGTTGCTCTTCGAACTAGAGTTAGGATATCCGATCTTATCGTTGGTTCTCCACCAGAGAAAGCTAGAAACACAACTCCAGCATCAGCTAGTTTGTCAATGGTTTTGAGCGCTTCATTTGTTGATAGTTCATCAAATCCTCTTTGGCCTGCACTCTCATAGCAATGTTTACACTTGAGGTTGCAAGATTTTGTCACGTTCCATACTACTTGAAACGGAGCTCCAGGTGTGAATGGTTTTCTCACTCCAAATCTTGCGAGACCGCTGACAATGCTTGACATTGATCTTCGGAATATATCGTCGCTAAGGCATCTTTGTACAACATCTAGAGTCGTTCCAAAGACCATTGAGCCAATTCCCAATATTAATCGTAAAAGAACTGCTGAGATCTTGCACAGAACACAAGCAGTTGATCTCTTTTCTGCAATCAGGTCCAGAGCAACATTGAGACGTGTATCTTTGTCAGACTGACAAGTCTTGGTAATTGTAACTAGCAAACCTTTGAACAGTCTAAATGACGTCAGACTGGTAAGTACACTGATTCTCGAGTCTGTCTTCAATCTCCTCTTTTTCGTTTTCAGACCAACCAATTAATTGATACCGACCAGTCGGTATGTAACTTAATCTATGACACTCTTTGGATATAATAGCTACGACTTAAGCAAGAAAAGGAACTTTTTGGCTAATTTCGCAGTAACTATCACCTCAAATGAAGATCTCTTCAACATTAGGGCTTCGATTTCTGACCTGAATTTAGCCGTGAACCCACCTCTTTACAACTCTTTCTAAATCAATCACCTTCTTTTTGCCGCCTCTTCTTCTTATTGAATTGGTTAGGTGTTAGATTATTCAACGACTTTTGGTGTAAGATGTAAAGTATAACTAACCATGAAGGAATCACCGGATCGAACCCAAGCACTATATAATAGAGAATAACTCCAATTGTAAAGAATCCTAGAAGATTATTGGCTCCAGACCATAGAGTGTCAAGCAATTTCTCCGTCTTAGGTTGTGCTTTATTTTCATTATACAGAATCAATATTGATGGACCAAGTAAAGAATACCAGATTGCTAAAAAGAGAAACCAAGAATCAGGATATACAAGAAGAAGAATGAATGTGCCCTCAGCAAAGTGGTGTGTATACTGCTTCTCTGGATTCGGTATTCCTATAAATCGTCTATAACTTCTGAAGAATAGGAAACCACCTAGAAATACAATCAACGCGAATTTTGGCACTGCCTCTCTAAAAACGGGAATCGCCGCTGTGAAAAGACGAGTTATACTTGTGCTATGATGATAGTCAAGAGTTTCAATAAAATTCACTCGAATAAAATCAGCAAATGAGTCTGGGAAATTCATAAAGAACATGATGTTGGGAGTCAGTAAGAGCAGAATCCCTAGTGTAACTCCAAATATTGCCTTGGCTGAAACTTCAACCGAATATTTGGAAGAACGATACACCGGAACCAGAAATGGGATGAACAACAAAATGAAGGGTTTGAAATTGAAAGCCAGTCCAATTAATAGCCCTACAACGAGAAAGCGTTTCAATGACCCCTTTTCTTTCTTCTGAAGGAGTAGCACCACATAGAGAACAAGAAGTATCACGAGCTGCGAAATCTGACCCAGAATTAAGTTCACGATATGTTGAGGGGCAATATAGATGAAAAAAAGCGTCTTCTCGAAGTTCCTTGTACGAATAGAAACTCCACTTGAAATGCAGACTTGATATGCCATCCAGAGAGTGGCCCAGTTCATGACCATCATCAATGATATGTTCAGGAAATATGAAACCTCTAATGGAATCCATGTAAGTACGGACATAATCATTGCAAAAGCAGGGAAATATCTGTAAGGCAACCCATTTGGATTCACAGTATAGAGATCCTCCGGTGATACATGAAGAATCTGACCCGCCTCGTAGAACACATTCCAATCAAAGTAGTAGACTGTGTTTTCTAATTGATCTGACCAGCTTAGAATCAGAAAGACCAGAACCACGATAAGATAGTATGATATGTTAAACACTAGTCCAACTTTCAGAAGACGTGAACTTCTGAAATATGCTAGAAACCTGACCTCTGGTTCTACTTCTGATTGGTCTATCACCACAATTGCACACCCCAAAGTATTGCTTGCGCGATCATCATGGCAATTGTTGATGACAACATGAGGCCAATCACAGTCGGAGCTTGCGGCCAATTATATCGACTTTTCCAACGTTCATCAAACAAGAAGAATGGCAAAAGCAGAACAAATCCCGCTAATAGAATGAATAGGAGGTTGGGTGCTTCAATATAGGGGCGTGCTCGAACAATTAGTAATGCGAAGCCCAAGAGCATCACTGGTGGGTGCATAGTAAGCCGCTCCAGAAGCATCCACTCTCTATTCTTGTCCCAATACTCCCGACTTCTGAAACGTCTAAAGAAGGTGACATCCCAACCGGGTGTAACAATGAGGACAGGGAAGGCTATCATGACAATTAAATTCAGAAACCATGAACTCAGACCAAAGATAAGCGAGAGGCAAGCGAAGTAATTCACAAATCGGCTGAGATATCGACGTCTGAACTGAAGCTCATCGATTAACTTGCGTTCAACTAGCCAGACTCGAAATGCTAGGAATATCAATCCAATGATTACTAGCAACACTGTCTGACTCAAATTATCAATCCCTCGGTAAAGACCATCTGAAGGTGTACACTCTTATAGGGATTTTCGTGATTTTGCAAACAGATGGTTTGGAAACTATTACTAGCTGATTCCAGACAATACGAACAAACGATAAATAAAATCCTCCTGACACAATAATGATTCTTGACAGTGTCTAGAGTCAATATTGGAAATGGTGTGAAGTAAATGGGATTCCTTAGTAGGCTTAAAGCGCCCAATGCGAGCCTAGCAGTGATGCTTGACAAGGGAACATTTAGTCTAAATGAACCACTGCAAGGCAGGTTTGAGATCTCTTCAAATGAAGAATTCGACGCTGATGAACTTCGTATTGAAATCCGGGTCAATGAATGGACCCGTGCAACAGAGCAGAAGACTACCGGACAGCAACAAGTCCCTGTGACTGCTCAGCAGAACAGCACTCTGCACCAAGGCAAGCTCACTGTTGCAGGTGGAAGGCATTTTACAGATGGTCACAGCGAATCCATCCCGTTTAGCCTCTCCTTACCTTCAAACGTACCCCCGACATACCGTAGCCAGAACGCTCGAAATACTTGGGTGATGAAGGGCGTAATTGGCGTCAAGGGCAGACCTGATGTGACCAGTCACGAAATGGAAGTCGTAATCACCTACTAATCAGTCCATTTCATGGAATAATCACTTGTTTCAATCGCCAATAAATCATCGCCGTCATAGATTTTCCTCCTCAATTTGAGCACGTTAAGCTTACACTGGTTTATTGCGAAAGAATCATTTCTGATTGCTTACCATTATATGCTAGAATCTAACTGAATAGTACTCTTTTCAATTGGAGATGATTCTACGGTGGAAATACCTACATTCCGAGATGTGTTAGTTGCTCAACATCGCATTAATCACTACTTGAAACCCACTCCATTACTTAGTTATCCATCGCTCAACGAAGTAATTGGAGCAGAGGTATATATCAAACATGAGAACTGTCAACCAGTAGGAGCTTTCAAGGTCCGGGGTGGAATAAACCTTGTAGCACAACTCTCTGATGAAGAGAAGGAACGGGGAGTAATAGGCGCTTCGACAGGGAACCATGGTCAATCGATCGCATATGCATCCAAGATCTTTGGAGTAAAATCCACTATTGTAGTGCCTGAGAATTCTAATCCTGGAAAGATAGCTGCGATGAAAGCATTAGGTGCTGAGATAGTCTTCCATGGTGCCACTTTCGATGAGGCAAGGCTTCATTGTGAAGAACTCGCCAAGGTCCATGGTTATCGTTATATCCATTCAGGGGATGAACCTGATTTGATTGCTGGTGTAGCAACTGAAACCCTTGAAATGCTTCAAGAAGAACCTGCGATTGAAATTATTATTGTACCAGTAGGAGGAGGAAGTGGTGCTGCTGGCGCATGCATTGTTGCCAAGTCTATTAATCCCGAAATCAAGGTCATCGGTGTCCAATCTGAAGCCTCCCCTGCTGCACATGACTCCTGGAAACAGGGGCGTCTTGTCGAGCGACCCAATCGTACTTCCGTGGAAGGCCTTTCGACTGGAACTGCATTTGAACTTCCTCAAAGAATCTTACGGGAACACTTGGATGAATTTATGCTAGTTAGTGAACAAGAGATTATGAGGGCTACAGTGTGGATGATTCAATATGCACACACACTCGCAGAAGGAGCGGGAGCCGCACCACTTGCAGCAGCATACAAGATTAAGGATAGCTTGAAAGGAAAGAAGATTGGACTCATTTGTTCTGGCGGAAATCTGTCGCTTATAAAACTGCAAGAGGCTCTTAACGTCGCGGAAGACGGATAGAGTGTGTAAGTTTTGTAATTTTGTTGACTATGAAGCACGAAACTATATTCCTCTTCCGAGCATGCTACAAAAAGAACTCCGGGAATGAGTTCTGCAACTCCTTCAACTTCCTAATTTCATCGTGAAGCCATCTGTCATTTGAATCCTCCCAAGGAAAAAGCGGATGTTGCATTGTTTCCACTGTGGGCAAGTAGATCCATACCACTTCAGTTATCCATTCATTATTCTCTTTGATTAACCCCTCTCTTTTTGTTCGTTCGTATAGGCCCAGCTCTACACCTTCTATCCTATCAAAATACTCTAAATCCTCCTTATCGACCAAGAAGCAGACAGCGAGTATCTCCGATTGCTCTTCAATTATGGCAAATGGATACCATGCCATATCTGGACTATACACTCTTCGGAGGCCAGGAACCCTGCATACTCTGCAATTTTGATATTTTTTCCAAATTCCTCTTGTAATGAAAGTACCATAACCGACCAGCCACTGTTTGGAGCTCGATGATGACATTCTGACTGCCTCTACTCAATGGTAATCATCAGTTTACCAATTATTGACTAGTGGTATTCTAGCGTCTGTTGTCAAATTCAGACCTAATTCTATCAAAGCTCTCTCACACCCTCGTCCAATAAGATGAGTACTGTGCATCTCGCATCCCTGAAGTTCCGTCAGGACATTGATACATTCTGTAGCGTTCGGATTGAAAACAGCACTGACAGCAAGAGCATCAAGTACTTCTTTTACATCTAAACTTGTATCCACAACACCCATCTGTCCTTTGAGTTTCATGATACTCTCAATAATGATTGGCGAAAGAACATCTATTTCGTCTGGAATGCCAGCTAAGTATTTGACAGCATTGAGGAGCGCAGCAGACTCCGAATTAAGAATCTTTGACCGCTTCCCAGTGAGAATGACTAGAGTGCCATCTCTAGTGTATATCTCAATTGCAGCTCCTGTAAGCATTTCTACATGCATACTCTTTGCTTTCTTCGAACTTTCTTCCAAGGCTTTGTTTGCTCGAATTGCTACAGTGCGATGCTCAGGTTTGGCATTCACGAGTTGCATTATTTTATCCATGCGTTCAAGAGTATCATGGGTGACGTTACCCTCAACGAAATCTCGCTGATATTGATAGTATCTTCGTACAATCTCATCAATACTTGCTTCTCGTACTACGCTGTCGTCCACTATTCCCTCTTTGGCCATGTTGACACCAACATCTGTAGGACTCTTGATTTCTGCCAAGGGGTCTCCTTCAGGTGCTATCTTCTCGATGATTTTCTTAATGATGGAAAAATTCTCTACATCTCTATTGTAGTTGATTGCTTCAATATTGTAAGCTTCCTTATGAAACGGATCGATGCAATTGTAATCTCCAATATCAGCCGTTGCAGCTTCATAAGCAATATTCACGGGATGATTGAGAGGTAGATTCCATATTGGAAAAGTTTCGAATTTTGCAAAGTTACTCATCAACCCATCCTTTCTATCATGATATATCTGACTCATAGCAAAGCTCATCTTTCCACTGCCAGGTCCTGGTGCTGTGATGATGATAATCTTCCTGTCAGTATCCACATGCTCTAGTTTTCCATAACCCTCATCACTAACTACCGTGTCTAGATCTGTGAGATAATTAGTAATTTCTCTGTTTGTGAATACTCTTATTCCTCTGTTTTCAAGACGTTGCCGAAACTTGTCAGATGTGGGTTCCCCACTGTATCTGTTTATCACCACGGCAGAAACGTCTAGTTCCAACTCTTTCAGGTCACCTATGTCCCGTAGTATTTGGTCGTCATATGTTAGATTAAAATCACGACGTATTTTTCGTCGCTCGATATCTTTTGCACTAATGCAGTGAATAATCTCAATATTGTTCCCTAACTGTTTAAGCATCTGGACCTTGGTATCGACAGCAAAACCAGGTAGCACTCTTGACGCATGATGGTCATATCTGAGCTTCCCCCCAAACTCAAGGTAGAGCTTGTCAAACTGATTGACTCTTTCCATAATCCGCCTAATTTGAGCAGAGAGATACCGTGGAGTATCAAACCCTTTCTTTCTTATCATGAGCATCACTCAGAGAGTTGTAGTCAAATCAACCAAAATCATTACATTACCCGAGGTTGTCTTCATCCCTTCTATAAAACCTTCGAACGATGTGGAAAAATCATGCTAATGGATGTCAGATTTTCGTATTCATCCTTATTGGCAAAAAGGTGAAATGAAGGTAGATTCTGACTTTTCATTGCAGAAACAAAATGTCTGGATAATCTGGACAATAGGACGTGAGAAATTGGGAGAGCTGGATAATAGAATTGTTGTCGTGACTGGCGGCTCAAGCGGAATCGGAAAAGCAACTGTAGAGTTATTCGTAAAAGAAGGGGCTCGAGTGGTCGTTGCTGACATTCAAGATAAGCTGGGGCAACAGCTTGCAGAGAGTCTAGGAGATAGTGCCACATTCATACATACTGATGTTAGTTTGGAGGATGACGTAATAGGAATGATAGATCATGCTGTTAATTCCTACGGGCGTCTTGATTGTATTGTCAATAATGCGGGTATGGGTGGGGTTCAGGGCGAAATCGAATCAATACCTGTTTCAGGATTTGACCATACAATGGGTGTGTTGCTTCGTGGAGTGTTCTTAGGCATGAAACATGCAGCATCTATTATGAAACGCCAAGGCAAGGGGAACATCATAAATATCGCAAGCATTGCTGGTCTACGCGGCATCTCTCAAAACCATCCATATAGTGCAGCAAAAGCAGCAGTCATACAATTGACTCGCACTGTAGCAATGGAATTAGCACCATATCAAATCCGTGTAAATAGCATATGTCCTGGGTCGATTGTAACTTCAATATTCGGTGTTTCTAAGGGACTGTCCTTTGCTGATAGTGCGAGTAAATATGAGGATTTGAAACGACTCTTCGAGAAAGCCCAACCTCTTCAACAGGCTGGACTTCCTGAAGACATTGCTAAAGCAGCCCTCTGGCTAGCTAGCGATAACTCGAGCTTTGTCACTGGACATGCTTTGGTGGTGGATGGAGGAATGAGTGCTGGACAAATTTGGTCGCGTCAGATGAGGTTCACAGCGATGATAGAGTCCACCCTTGGATTTACTCCATCTGAGTAGCAATTAATCGAAAATCAATGAATCTCAAGGATTAAGAGATTGTATCGAAAGATGTTAAAGTGACTTTCATCTGAAAAGAAGAGTCTCTGGTGAATTGACCATGAGGATTGGGATGGTTAGCAAGTTTGGGGCACCAGATGGTCTTTGTACGCGAGCAGGCATCGTCGTTAAAGAGCTGATCGAGAATGGCCATGAAGTGCACGTATTCACCCCATCCGAAAATGTCGAGGACGTTCCAAAAGAACATGTTCACCAGTTTCGTGCAGCACATGTTAACCCTCATTTCTCACTAGATTCCTTGAGTGCTCCTCGTATGATTGCAGAAGTGTGTCAGGAGTTCGACATTGAGGTGCTACATGTTCAGATGAACTCCGGAACAACAGAGGCTTTCCTTCAGTACTACAAAAAAGCGCTCCCACCAATTGTCGCGACTTTCCACCTTGCATATGCCGCGGGTCTCTCCCTCTACACAATTGGTTTTGCACTTGCATGGAAATCATCTCTTTTTGTCTGCAAAAATTATGACGAAATCATACTCGTAGACCCGTCACAAAAACCATACCTGTTGAACTATGGATTCCCAGAACACAAGTTGACGGTTATCAGGAATGGTGTCGATACTACGATGTTCAGTCCTGCTAAGAACATCCGTAATGATGGCATTGTTGATTTTGTGTATGTGGGACGTCTAAGTCTCGATAAAGGAGTTGACGTTCTTTTAGACGCATTCAACGAGTACCACCACGAGAACCCTGCATCTAGACTCACAATAATCGGTGATGGAATGCTCAAGACAAGGATGGACAGTAACAATAACGATGGGTCAATCAACTGGGTAGGCTCTGTGGGGCATGATAAGATACCAACATACTTGAAGTTGATGGATATCTTTGTGATCCCTCAAAACATCGGGGGACTAGGAATCAGTGTATTAGAGGCAATGAGCTGTGGTCTCCCAATAATCACAACCGGTATAGGCGAAACGGTCCGACTACTAGGAAAGAATGAGGGCATTTTAGTGAAACCGCATAATGTCCATGAAGTTGTAGATGCAATGCGGCGACTAGGAGATGACGAGAAACTACGGCTAAACATGGGAATGAGATGTCGTCAGAAGATAATAGACAAGTATTCTTGGAAGAAGCAAATTGAACAGATTGTGAATGTATACAAAAAGGCCGCGTATACCTAAATGCGGAAATCAAAACGTACCAATATTATTAATCCAAATCGTCAATCGCTCGATTCCTCTGATTCTTCGATTGGTTTCAATCTGGTACTAACTACTTGCGCTACTATTTCAAATACAACACCCGGTGCAGCAAGAATTGCTGGCAGAGAGATATAAAATAGGACGTTGACGACCAGATTGATGTAGCCTGATGGACTAATCACAAAATGCCACAACAAGAAATAGGTACACCCTAATATAACATACAAAATAGCAATTCTCAATGCTATTTTACGTCTATTAGTGACCATCTTAACCGTTCATATTGTTAGCCTTCTTTATCTCTATTTTGCCAATCCATAAAAACGACCCAAAGTTTACTGTAGCATTCTGAATTTGATTCCAAAATATGCTAATCTGCCTGACGTATCTTTGGAAAGACTCTACCAGTCTGAACCATGTATGCTCGATACTGGTCGCCAAACTCTTCGAGCATCTTTTGCTCTTCTCTTTTCATACGGATATACAGTACATTTTTGGATACATCTCACATAGTACTTGGTACCGACCTGGGTGCCGCGCCAAGGTTGATGGCTTCACTCGTATTGAGCGATCTAAAATCCTTTGATGGCTTCGATGAAGACGACCTCAGGACTATCGCGAGAGCTGGTGCAATAGACCTGTTTCCAAGATTAGCCTCTGTGTGAACATTGTGGTTTTGGAGCTCTCTTACTGAGGAGTGGGATGTCTTGTTCAATCGAATGGCTTAGATCAATCAACTTCAAGATTAGCATCTCCATTACTTAGCCACCAAATGATTAATTCCGTTGCTATGGTTGTCAATCACTGAAGATTATCTAGGAATACAAGTATCTGTATCTTTGCAGATTACTGAATGAATCAGTTCTTTAGTCCTTATCTTCTGCGCGGGCTATTTCTAACCTCTTCAAGACTTTCAAGAGGCCATCCTCTTGGAGTTTCGTAGTCCTTTAAAAATCTGAAATCGCACCGAGGATGACCCATTGCTAGAGTTTGAGTCCTTCTAAAACCTACACCGAGTGCTCTCATTCTTACAAAGTCACAAAGACATGCGTAGGGTGCAATCTCTTCACATCCGTATTCACGTGCCAATTTCAAGAACCCACACTCCAGGAAATCAAAGCCATATTCAAAGTCCTTTCCATTCCCCTCTACGAATTCACCAACCCAGTTCTTCGCAAACTCGCGGTTTTGACTCTCTTCCGTAGCTTTCCTCCATCGATTTCTGTAGGACTGACTGAATACCAAACGTCGTGCAAACCACTTCTTGAAACGTGAGAATGTCTGCATTTGCGCCTTTGCAGTTTCATATATGAGCTCGCCAATCTGCTCATTCTCTAAGCCTATATCCTTACAAACACGATAAACAGCAATGGTTTGGCCTGACTGAATCATTAGAGGTGTAAATGGACTCGTCTCGCCGCCAACATAGGGCAATTGAGGAATTAATCTCTCATATTCAGCTCTTGACTGAATTGTTATTTGTTCAATTGTATCATTCTCAAGAAGTTTGACGCCTACTTTTCTAGCAATTTTCAATATACCATCAAAGTCATCGAGTAAAGCCTTGCTATCATAAATTTGATTTTGACCTGTGCGACCTTCCATCTCTACTCCCATCGGGTTCGGGATTCTCGAATCTTTTAGGCATAATGCTCTAAGCAAACGGATTGAAAAACTAGAAATCATAATCATTTAATATCAAAAACCCGAGGGGTGACTCATGCCAATTGTTGATGTTAAGATGTGGAAAGGCACCTCAAAAGACGCAGTTGAAAACATCATCTCGGGAATTACGAAGGTCTTTGTAGAGCTTGGAATTCCAGAACGAGCAGTTGAGGTTATCGTTCAAGAGATTCCGAAGACTCATTGGGGTATTGGGGGAAAACCAGCCTCAAGAGTGATGGCTAACGAAAAACCTCCCTAGGTTCTTGAGTTGTTGTTTGTCTTCCTAGAATGTCAGGTGATTTGGTTTCAAGATCTCACCAGCCTCAATGATTCTCTCAGTTATCCGTAGCCATCAATTGTGTCAGAAGGTCCTCTACAGATGCTCTATGAGTTATTATCGAGTGTTTTGACTCTCTTAATTGATTGCCATAATTTATAGAAAAAGTCATTATGCCAACTATGAAGAAAATTGGAAACGGCAGTATAGTCCAGCTACCAAGATGTGACACTGCATAGTTCAACCAAACACAAGCAAGTGTAACAATGAGAAGATGCGCCAGACCCGCGACAAGCATTTGAGTGATCTCTTTCCGTTCAACAGGTCTTCTACAAACAAACCATGCGAAGATTACAGCTGACACAATCTGTAATATCATTATGAAGCCAGCATAGTTTGATGACATCGTGAAATTGTACCAAACATTCTGTCCCCACAGGTTGCCGTCGACGCGGTGGTTAAATGACCAAGTTGCAGAGTTAACGGAAAATTCTTCAAAGAAATTTTGGTTGAAATCGGTGCTCCACCAGCTAGCAGTCTCTATTGTCATTGGGAATAGGAGAATCAATACAGAGAGCACCGCTCCAGCGATTTCTCTTCCAAGAGTTCTCTTTTGGATTTTGGTGTAAATTGACACTCGCCACAATAAAGGGAGGAGCACCATAGTTGTGAATGCAATACTTGAGAAAGGAATGAGATCAATGAAATTCGGGACAATACGAATTACACAAAGATATTCTAAAGGATCAGGGTACCACGGAAAGACTGCATATGAAGGAAGAAAGAGTAATAATATCAGGGTCTGCGCGACCATCACTAGTCCTGCTGAACCCAACAAAATGGGCATACTCATGTCTTGCTGTCTGTAGAGCCACAAGAAACAGGGAGTACAGATAAGCAGTGATGGTAGTATGTAGTCTATCCGTGGGATGTATTGAATGGATAGTCTACCAACCGAGAAGTCATACCAAACATCGAAGAGGATCGAACTGATGTCCAATCGACTGTTCGCTCCATAGATTCTCAATGGAATAGCCAACAAGACAATGGTCCACACAGTTAGAAAGAATGGTTTCTTCTTGTCTGGTGCCATTACATTCACGCTCACCACCACGATACAATTCTACTTAAGGTGACAATGAGTTCTGTAATGCAGAACAAGCAATCAATTAATGACTGTTTGAGCTCTGGTGATGGTGGGATCTCCTTATGGAGGAACTGGAAAAAGTACTACAAGCGATAAGCATTGTTGAACGTTACGATGAATACCTCTTCAGAAAGACCTGGGGAAGAGTGTTGATTATCATTGGTATAGTGTTACCTCTCGGTGCTTTAGTACATACCAGTTCTGTAGTACTCGCATCGGAAAGCATGTTTGACGCGATCTTCATTTCTTTTTGGGCAAATATAATAACAGTTGTCCTATGTTGGGGCTTTGTCATCTTTGCTTTCTTTGAGTCTTGGAACATTATAAAACAGAATCCACAACAAGGATACTTTGACTCTAAACACAAACTTATGATCTGTATTGTATGGTTTGCCACATTTGTTCTTGCTTTTCTGTTTCCTGAGCCACTACGCTTGGTTTCTATTCTCTGGGCAGCCAGTGTTTCATGCTTGTTCACCTTTGTGAACCTCAGAGCAGTTGAGATAGATGGAAAAGATAAGGTCCTTCTCTATCTGGGACTCATACTCTTTCTAGCCTCAATTCCCACTTTGCTCATCTTTGGAAATCCGTTCTCAGGATACACTGTCATAATCGCCTACTCGGTGAGCTTTATTCTTGCAGGAATTGTGTTGAATTGGTTGGCGTCTTGGATGTTACAGCAAGCTGCGTAGTCTAACTATCATATGGTGATGACTGTGAGCGACTCCTTGTTACCGAGTGAAGAGGAGAAAATCTTTCAGTCACAGCCTCGTTTTTCTATCATGTACCTTCTCTTCTTGAAACGGAGAGTTGGATTTATTGAATTAAAGAAGCTTCTAGACCTTACACCTGGAAATCTAGATCACCACATTCGAAAGCTAGAGGAGACTGGACTTGTTAAGAGCCGTCGAATAATGTCATGGAAACCTCTTGTTGTCGTTGAGATTACAGAAATAGGCAAAGACACTTTTCGAGGGTATATCTTCAAGTTGAAGGGACTTCTCAAAGACATTCCAGAAAAGATGCTCCAAGAGCAGTCAGAATTTGACGAGCAATAGGTCTCTCTCGACAAAAGTGCTTCAATCTCTCTGTAACTTTCTTTCTATATTCAACTTAGTATTGGCGTAATTTCTCGATTACCTGAAGAACTTCATCCACTTCATTTTGAGAAAGAATTGCTCTGATGGCATCAAGTTCCTTCAAACTTCTTATTATTATTCCCATCTTATTCATTGGATTTCCATGTTCATCAGTTGGATTGATCTCGACAGCTAGATAGGCTGGTTCATTCTTTGATTGAGGAATCTTTCTGACGAATATTCCCGGCTCTGTAGTCCGTAGTCGTTCCCATTTTCTCCCGTGCTTGAACATATCTCTCAGTTGTTCTTCCAATTGAATTACCCAGTCACACTTTAGTTTCATCATGATAAATTATCTTTCATCTGGTGTGTGACTTTTGTAGTCAGCAACTGTTTTAACACAAATATATTCCGAAGAAATCCTTAATACAAAATTCTACCATTATATAAGAGCCGTCTGAGGAGTACACTCTCGATAGCGTCTGGGCTTAATGTGTCGAGCTGAGCCATAAACACATTCGAAAGTTGGCTGAGCGATTAAGACGACACAACGGGCAGAATGACGAACGGTAACATTGAGTGATTATCTGCCTGTTCAATGGTATTATTCACGAAAAAGAACGTGTTCCCGGACGAGAGAAATTGAACCACTATCGAGGCTTAGACTCAGACGGCTTTCTTCCTCTCTAAAGATCGTCATCATCTACATCTTTTGATTTCATAGCATTAACTTGGATCAATGTTTGCAATTCTCCAGTACTTAATCAGTCTGCTTCTCTCTTCCCATATTTCCGCAAATAGTACTGTCGCATCAAGTGGGCCTCAATTTTATTGATTGTCTTAGCTCCTCCAAGGAATTCAGACTCGATGAAAGCCTTACACGTTTTCTCAAGGACGAAGGTGCATGTGAAGGCTTCTTCCATATCCCGTCCGATGCACACAGCTCCATGATTTGCCATCAATGCGGCATTTCTTCCCTTGAGTGCTTTCATGGTCTTCTTGACGATCTTCTTTGTGGAGGGTAGAGCATATTCCGCCACTCTGATTGTCGGACCAATAATCTGGACCATATCATCAAGGATGGGAGGAACCTCACGTCGGGCAACAGCAACGGTGGAAGCATTCATTGAGTGTGAATGAATGACCGCACCAATGCTCTTTCGCTCGCGGTATATCGCAATGTGAAGTTTCATCTCTGCAGAGGGCTTATATTTTCCCTCCCAAGTGACATCATCTGAATTAAAATCTACAATGGCAATATCCTCAGGACTAAGGCCTTCGTAACTCATTCCTGAAGGTGTGATTGCCATTTTTGTATCATTTATTCTGCATGAGATATTTCCCCATGTTCCTCCCACTAATCCATTCGCGATGAGCTTCTTGCCAGCATCACAGACAATTTGTTTAGCTTCATCAATATTCATGGCATATACTCTTTTGAACGAGCCGTCTTAAAACAATTTCAGCACCTAGCACAATACATATAACTATTTAACTATTGTTAACTGTATTAGTATAAATGGTGATAATTATGAAAAACATTGTTGAAACAGCAAAGGACGCAGCCAGTTTCAAGACACTATTAGCGGCTGCTGAAGCTGCTGGACTGGTAGACACACTAGCAGGAGAAGGCCCTTTGACGGTCTTCGCACCGACTGATGAAGCTTTTGCCAAACTTCCTGAAGGCACAGTCGAATCATTGCTTAAGGACAAGGCCAAGCTGACAGAGATTCTGACTTACCATGTAGTTCCTGGAAAAGTCATGGCTAAAGATGTCTTGAACTTGAAGAAAGCAAAAACAGTCCAAGGTAAGGAAATTACAATTGACACATCATCTGGAGTCAAGGTTGACAACGCGAAAGTTGTAAAGACTGACATAGAAACTAGCAACGGCGTTATTCATGTGATTGACACTGTGATGATACCTGCTTAATTTTGCAGAATTATAATACTCACAGGGTCCACCGATCCTGTGTTTCATATTTTTTTAATACTTTCAATACTGCATTTCAAAACAAAGAACGTATTAGGTCATTATCAAATTTTGAAGTAAATGAGAGAGCTAGATATGAATACACACTCTCGATATCATACTGAAACTTCATTTCTTTCTCTTAGCTGTACAACAGATACTCAATCCAGAAATTACTCGTTTTATAATGGTACGTGAATTGCACTGAGCTCTTGATTAAATAGAACTAATTGCCAGAGCTATGCATCTTCTTTTATCGTATGAATCTCGTAGTTCTCTTCCTTTTGTGTAGTCTAATGTTCCAGTCCTTGAGTGGAGAACTAACTTCTTGTACTTTGAATGAATTGTCGTTGCTTAGATTGTTCTTGCTCCCATCGTCTACGCTCTGATCTTAATTTGAAAAGGTCAACATCCTTGTAGATCAGACCTTCCTTTTTGGCTGGAATCTCGTACTCGGTTCGTTCTCGTTCTGGCGTATAGATGAATGAGTTTCCAAACTCAGCAATATTGGCAAAGAAGCAGTAGGCGTATATAGAACGCCGGGCGTCAAAATGAGCTGCATGAAAATCTTCAGTAACTGGAGTAAAAGCCGGATTCAATATGATATCAATAGGAGGTTCGCTATTCTTTAACTCGACACGGAGATCAAGATCTAAAAAGTCGCGACAGATTATGATCGCAATTCGTCCGTATTCTGTATCTGAAACAATTATCTTACGAGGCAGTTCATCTGTTTTGATCCCCTCTACTATCCTATTACCTGAGAAATGGATATTAGCTGGAATATGCTTTGTTTGATTCCATAACTCCCCTTCTGGTCCATATACAATGCTGATGTTCTGCATACTCTGGAAGTTATGAAATGAGCCAGGAATGATATACATCCCATACTGAGAAGCTAGGTCTTTTACACATTTGCGGAGAGATTGATGATTCAAATCAATGCTCAATTCAGGAAATAGAAGAACGTTTACCTTGTTTTTCGCTGCATCCATGATTAAATCAGATATCCGATTTTCCACATATTGTGTTTTATCTTCTTTCAATGAAAAGAATCCTGGAGCAGTTTCGATGTAGTATTCTTCCAAAACATTACCAGCTTTGCTGAAACCAATCTGTGCTATACCTACTCTACAAGTTTCACATGCTATTCTATCCTTGAGGTAGTCTTGCTGAATGAGCTCAAACTTCTTTATAGATGCGAATCGTTTCTCCAGAAAGTCTGTTACTGCTTCAGAGATATACTCCTTCAGTTGTGAAAGTTCAATTTGTTCTTGAAGTGAAGTATTCTTGACAAAGAGTGCCTTCCATTCTTTCAGTTGTCTGGAAATACGCAGCTGTTCCCTTTTGATTTGATTAGATAAGAGGGTCAATCCCTTCTCTTCAGTTATCTCTGACGCTCTAAATAGAAGGTCTTTAGCGCGTTTTGCATCCCCCTCAATAATTGCTAATTTTGCCTGTAGAATATACAACCAAATGAGAGAATTAATCGCCCTTTGTCTGCCTGCAGTCTTTGATATTCGTGATAACACATCTTGAAGCTCACTAAGGACAGATTCTTCTCCATATAGTTTCAATTCATCAAGTAGCAATTCACTAAGATTGACCTGAATGAATAACTCCATTTCATAGTCAAACTTCTCATTGATTACTTCTTCATATAATTCCTGAGCTTTGGCTTTGTCCTTTGCTCGCGATTTATGCTGAAGAACGAGTGCTTCTGTTGCCTTAGAAAATACTTCCAACCATGGATATCGATCTGCGGTCCTTTTGATATCGTCTATATGTTCCTGGAGATTTTCCATATCCCCCATAATTATCTTAGAATATACACTGTACAGATTAGATACAGTAATCTCATAATCAATCACAGTATTTCTAAGCTTACACCTCTTCTTATGGATCTTCAATCCTTTTTGGAGGAAATCGATAGCTTCCTCGAGTCTATTTTGATACATGTAGATTGAACCAATATCTCTGAAAGCAAGACAACAGCTATGAGGCAAAGATTCCTCAGTGTCAAGTTTCTCATCATATGCAGACAGGACAGCTTGATAGTAAGTTAGGGCTTTTTCATTTTCCCCCTTACTTCTATATACGGAGCCAATTAATGTCTGAATTAATGTTAATCCCTCTTGATGGTCACACTCTCTGAATATCTTTTCACCTATTTCACCATGCTCTGCAGCTTTGTCAATATCGCCTTTGTAGAAATAGATCATTCCTATATTGAAATTCGACCATCCGAGATACCTCTTCTCATCCATAGATTCGCTGATACTGAACTGTTTCTTTGAATATTCCAGAGCCTCGTCTAGAAATCCTTGAGCACGATATATCCAACTGATGTTAATGATCTGCAGCAACTGCTCATACTTGTCATCTACCTCTTCGAATAATGCTCCACTCTTAGAATAACAATCTACTGCTTCTTCCTGCTCTCCACTAATCACGTGGAACATGGCTTTGGTGGAAAGCAGGTGTCCTTCCCATCTCTTAACACGAGATCGGTTCTCACTATCCATCTTATTCAAAAGTTCATCACATAAAGCAACCTCTCCGAAGACATTGAGATAATCCCTCTTTCTCAAGAGGACCTGTATCTTACCAATCCTAACAATAAATTGTTCAGAATTCATTAGGTTGTGTTCAGACAATAACTCATCTAGGATGACCAGAGCTTCATCGAACTTGTTCTGTTTTGAGAGAATTAATCCTCTGTATGTTTGACCCTCAACTCTATCTGCATCAGTTACATCGCCGATTTTCTGCAATGCATCTTCATATTCTCTCTGTAGAATTAATTTCCGAATATAGTCCAGTGGCAATCCTATCCCCAGCTCCGTAAAGACCCTTTCCTAACCTTTTCCGGACACTTAAGTCAAATCGCAGATATATTCCACTTAACTTGTATAACTATTTTATCATATCAATAAAACAGCAATTCATTGGGCTTCGTAGAAAGATCTCTCACTATTTTTTTAGATGTAACCCTTGCCCAAGGAATCCGAAAATCAGAATTTCCCTGAATTAGCACTATCTTGCTCCCAACATTTCAAATACTGTTGACTCTATGCCAAGTCACCAGTAAAACTGGTACGAAATATGGAGAAAATGAAAAATATGTCAACTCAAATGTCCCCACAAAAAATCGTGCTTTTAATCTTTTACGCGATTGCACTAGCAATGGGTGTGGCAGTTATTGTATTGCCCCTCCTTGGACAACCAGTAGATCAATCATTGATCGGAATTGCCCTGTTTTGTTTAGGTGTCGCGGGTCTAAATACCGTCACTGGAAAGTCGTAATGACTTCTCTGAAGCTGAGGACTAAAGTTGGATAGAACATGAAAGCTTCAGATCTTCGAGGGGAGTACAGGCAGGCAAATGCCTCTCCCCTCATTATTTCTGAAATTGATCTCGAAAATGAATTACCCCTCTTACTGTACAGTAATGATTGGGTCAGAATCCTATTAGTCAGAAGAGATAATCATGTGATTAATACAATTGAAGTTGAGCTCTCTGTTTCAATGAGAAGCAATTCAACCCAAGTAAATCATGCAGAAACAATTACTACCTTGATTACCTATCTAAATTACATCTTACGTCTTCATGAGCACGGATTCAAACTGGAGGCAATAGAAGACGACATTCTTTGGACAGCAGGTCTTGAAATACCCATAGAACCTGATATTGAACTATTCGAGGTTTTGCTACCGCCTTTTGTCAAATAGAATTCAGTTTTTCTATTCCCTTTCCTCTGCCTATTGCTGGAATAATGACTGCAAGAAATTGAATCTTGTTTGAACATTCTTATCTATAATTAATACCAAGGAATTTTGAATTCTACATATATGATGGCAATCCATTATACAGAATCATTCTCTGCTGCAAGCAGAATGACCTCAAAGAACTGAATCAATGGTTTCAGAACATCGATGAAAAAGAAGCAAGAGGGAGCATTGAGCTCCCTTGAGAGTATTATGAGTCACATCCTTTTCCTGGCAATTATTTACCTTTGACTACTTTGTCAACATTCTTGCATTTTGTCAGGACCTGCAATTTGGTCAACGAATCGGGGATGATTACTGTCTTGGACTTTCGTATCTCACTGACACATTGATCAAACATTTCCCAATCGATGTCTTCACTAATTGTTAAGGTCTTAATTCCATTGAATGCAATAGGTCCCCCAACTGACTCTAGTTCAGCTCTTGTTAGGGTCAACTCATCCAAGCCTTCCACAGTGAACCGCTTCTCACTCGTTTCCTCAAGGAAGATACGCATCACTTGTGTCACCAGCTCTCCTATTGGAACACTTCTCCTTCTCGCCTCAGCAGAAAAGAGGCTATAGACATGATCGTCTATGCCTCGTATCGTCACGTCAGTCACTTGATCACCCTCTTGTCAATACAAGCTTAGAGCTCATCTAGGACCAGACTTGGAGCTCTCCTTAGGAAGACTGCTATAGCCATGAAGAAGACTCCAAAGAGGATCACTCCAGTGGAAATGATTACCTCTAATGTCAGGGGAATAATACCCAGAAAGAATAGCATCATGAATGTTCCAATGAAAGTGATGAGGAACCCGATGTAGAGGACAAATACCCACGCCGAGCTTGCCTCCTCTTTCTTTCGCTGACGTTCGTCAAGATCTTGGAATCTTTTCCGCATTCTCTCGCGTACTTCATTATCATCATTGGTTTTTTCGTCATTTGTCATATTTGTCACCATAATCACCATATGTATCAAATGGTTATAAATGTGACGGTGATGACAACTTACAATGATTTTACCGTCATAGTTACTAATGGAGTGAAAAAGAAGGAAAGGGAGTACGAGACTCCCCTATTCTTGACCGCCTAAACAATACGAGAGCATGAGAGCGATGGCAAGGCTAGCTCTTCACAGAACTCATCAAAGATTTCCCGTACCTCTGTATGACGATTGCAACTACAATCCAAAGGACTATCCCATAAATAAAGAACCAGAACGTTTCAGTGGCTGGCAGTTGAACTATGGGTGTCAATGCCAAAAGAAATCCAGTTGAGCTTCCGTGCATCAACTGTATCATCAAGACGCTGTCCTTAGTGCTGTCATAGACCCAGACTTGAAGGACTCTCATGGCTGTCATAGCAATTATCCACATTGATACGAAATACGGAATGAAATAATACCCTAGAAATTGACTAGATCCAAGGATTGCTGCCATCAAATGCCAGACTCCATGTATCAACCCAACTCCTAATGCAGCATTGAATGAACTAGTGTTTGCCTTAAGTGTTGGATAGAGAAACCCAATCCACCCAATCTCCTCAAAGAAACCTGTTATTAAACCAAGGACTACACCAAGCAGAAATAGCCCTGGAGTAAAGACTGGTGAAACGAGGATTGATAGGGACATGAGAACGAATAGAATTAGGATTGGAGGAAGCAGGAATGCTATCGCATACCACGAGATACCAACTCTCCATCTTCGCATTCGAGAGAAGAGGTGGCTTAGTCCACTTCGTCCATCAACAATGTATGTTAAGGAGATGCCTGCTACGCAGGGACCTATCAACATGAACACCCACATTTTCATACCGTCCTCGAGACCAATGATCTCCCCACTCAGGAACTTCTGACCCACAAGTAAAAGAGAACCAAGCCAAGGTATTAGATATGCCACTAGGGTGTAATAGACAACAGGATGTTTCCTAATGTGATTGAGAATCCCCTTCGATTCGTTTGTTGAAATCTCATCAGGATCTGATGTAACAGTAATTGCCAGTTTGATCATTTTTTTATTCACCGCTTAATGTTAATGCAAGCAATAACATGAAGCAAAGATAGAAGAAACATTGGCAGTTGACTGCTGAAGGAAAGAAATCAAATTTCAAGAGTATCTTATTATTTCTGAAACTGTTACTTCAGATTCTGAAAGATTGGTAATTACATCTATTCCAATTTACGTTGATTTTCATTTTTGAAATATCAGTAATGAGGGTCTAAAATTACCACCGTACAGTTCAGTGTGAATATATCTTGATTTATTCATTAGATTAGCTCTAAAGCTTCTCTCTAGTTGGGATTTGTAGATACACTATTACTCTTGCCCATATGGAGAATAGTCAGCTCCGGTGGACTCCTGCACCATGAAACAACAGTATGAGTAAGTAAATTTCATTAATCTCGTCCTCCTTTATATTGCGAGGCTCTGTTATGAAAGATGTCTTAGATGAAACATATCTGCCTTTTACTCAAGAACAACTGTTGAATCATTTTTCTAGGGTCAAGTATCGAGGAGAATGTGTTAGGAATGAAAGGCATCTGAACTACTACAAGAGAAGTATTCAGAAATTTCATACGTATCTTGCTGACAATCCCGAGCTGAAAGGCAAACCTCTGAAAGAGATGAAAATCCCTTGTCAGATAGAGAAAGATGAGCGATTCTGGATTGCCTCCTGCATGATGACCATATTTTATGACGAACGACGACATCAGATGCTGCAGAAACTCTTCACCGATGCTTTTGGTGAAACCCCACCTCTAGCTGGTCTGCGTAGCTGGCGAGAGTGTTTGGATGGAGATCTAGAGCTATTCTTTGAAACTACCCTTCCATCACCACCCTCCTACAAAGCGTGGCTGCGTCGAAACTTGAATGAGCGGCAATTCATACCGTATGTAGTTAGCAGTGCATTTGGAAAGAGAAATCTTGAAGGCTCCACACATCTAGATTGTATCCTCATCAATCCCAGTAACGGGTTTGCTGTTATTATAGAAGCGAAGGTGCTATCAGATATAAGCTACCAAACCACCTACGACATCGCTCGCAACCAGATTGCTAGAATTATCGATGTTATGTTGGAAAAAAACGATTATCTCTGCGAGCCGTTAAGCAGGAGAAATCCCGAAAGGACACTGTTCCTCCTCTTGACGCCTGAAATATTCAAACGCAGTCCCTCCCGCAGGATGTACGGATGCAAGTTCAATGATTACAAGAAGAATCAAGAATCCATGACTGTCGACTTACCTCACAGAAAGAATCTGAACTGGCTAGAGCTGCGCAGTAGATTGGGATGGCTCACTTGGGAGGACTTCCACAGAACAAACAGAGGTTGCTGTCCCTGGCTATCCAAGCAGGATCCTCCATAGCCACAATTGGGAGTTAAACGAGAGATTATGATTCTCTTTCGAATAGAAAATGCATCTGTCTCTCTTTCCTGCACCGCAGATAGTCTATTACAGCTGTCTTATGTGCTTACACGTTACTAGTGTTCTATACATATCGGAGTGATTCAAATGGATTTTCCTGATGATTTGAGATCTGCAGAACGGTCTTTAGAACAGGCAGAAACCGAGTTCCTTCAGGGAGTTGATGGAGTATCTGAAGCACTATTATTAAAATTATCAACAGGGACATTCGCCTCTGATGCCAGAACTGCGCAAGAACAGATGCAGAAACTGGATGAGTCTCGTTATATAAAATGGAGCCGATGGCAAAAAAGATACGAATTCTCAGCTTCATTCTGGAAGGATGAGGGATATCCGAGTATTGATACCACTACACATCAGGCAAGTAATCCTGATTGGTATTCGAAAAGAACAGGAACTACAGCATTTGTTAGAGATATGATGATTCATCGAGAAGTAGTAGCACCCACAATTGATGGTGAACAAAAAGGATCTCCAACTCCACCAGGAACCCCATCAAACAGATGGCTGCTTGATTTTGTTGTTCTTTCTAGTTTACGCCTATCTTTCAAACATCATTGGGAAAAACTTGTGCGAGATATCGTAATGAAGCGGCAACAGACCAGCTTAATGCTTGTAGCCAAACGGCTTGGTCTGACCATTCAAGATGTTCTTGAAATCGCTCGAAGAGTTAGGAATCTCGATGACCGGGTTGTTGAGCATGACGTTAGCGATTCCAGTAAGAATCTCATGTATATATGCAGAAAACCCGATCCCGGTATAGTTCCTTTGATAGATATTATTATGTGAGAGAAAAAGTAGGAGAGAGGACACCCCTCCTTCGTTTTGAAACATAAAACTACACCTGTTTCTCTTGGTTGCACACCAATTCCATTAACTCAGTCCCTCTTTATCCTACCTTCCGGTAAAGCGTGGTGAAGAACAATACAAGTATGAAGGATATCGCCAGCATCGCAATGTAAACAGTCTGCAGTCCTACTAGAAACAGTGGCTCGAACACTATGGGAATAAGTGCAGATCCAATGAAGAAAGAGAATGTAACAACTCCTGCCAGAACTCCTCGATGCTCTGGAGATATCATCTGACTATATGTTATCAAGGTTGGAAATAGAGTGCCTCCTGCCCAACCCACTCCCACAAGAGCCAGTCCAATAAGTGCAACCGAATCTGCTCCTATGATGTTTCCGATTAGGATGAATACAGACAGGCCTGAGAACAGTGCAATGAATCCCAGTCCAGCAAGAGGTCCAAATCCAAACCTACGAGCCAGAGGACCTAGGAGGGATCCTGCCAGTGCTCCTGCAATTCCCCCTCCCAAAAGAAGGAGCCCAATGACTCTATCGTCAATCACTCCTGTCATTGCCCGAGAAGTCCAGACCAATGCACCAAGATATGATAGTGCTACCAAGAAAGTAGTCACTAGTAACAACAGAACTACCGGTCTTCTCAGCTCGTTTTTGAGATTCGAGAGAAATGAACTGAAACCAATGTTTCTTTCATCTATCTTGGGTGGACGTTTGACTACTACTATTGAGATAAGACAGACAACTACTATTATTAGAAACACTAGATAATACGATTGCCAACCTAGTGTGACCATCTGGCCTGCAATGAAGGGTCCTAATCCCACACTCAACGATGCCAATGCAGCAGCTATGCCCATACGTTTTGGAATGTCTATCGGAAGTGCAGTATCTGTTAACAGGGCTAAAATGACTGGATTCACAAAACCGAAACCGATGCCTGTCACAACATTTCCTAAGACAAAGAAGTCTATGTTTGTCGCGGCAGCTGTCATGAAGAGACCGATTGCAAAGATAATCAACCCACTAGCAATCACAGCAACCCGACCATAGGTATCACTAATAGCTCCTGAGAAGAGCTGGAACAATGCAAATGGAAACATAAATGCTGGAATTGCGCTCAAAACTACTGTTGGATTAACTACAAAGTCAGTTGAGATTGCTCCAAGTAAGACTAGGACTGCATTGCCAACAAGCGGACCAACTGCAAATAGGAAGTATAGTATAATATTGAGGAATCGATAATTCTCAACACTAGTTGATTGGACTTCCTCCGACGATTCGCTCTGTCTGTTATCTTCGACCATTACAATTTTTACCATGTCTAGAAATTCAAATTAAACACTTGGATTTGACTGTGCCCGATTAATACGATTGTACAAGTTCCAATCCTCTTTTGCTAAGGTCTACAAGCTTAAAACCAGATTGCAAAATACTCGTTAACAAAGGGTTTGGATATTCAGATGGTGTGAGAGATGGAAAGAGATCCCTATGACGTACTGACTAACGAAGAGCTAGACTCGCTGCTGAAGGGGAAAACCCAGCGAGTATACTTCTATATGCTTCGCCATCTACGACCACTGGGCATGAGAGAGATACAGCGAGGATCAGGACTTTCCAGTCCCAGTCTCGCAATCTATCACCTCAACAAACTAAAGAACCTGTCTTTGATTGATGTGGATGAGGAT
>PJET01000122.1 GCA_002825515.1 Candidatus Thorarchaeota archaeon MP11T_1
GCCACCAGCACCACCGAACAGTGTAACATCTCCGATGTCTATCTGCTTATAGATTTCAGGTAGTATCTGAAGGAAGTCTCTAGCGAAAGCCTGTGGTGAATAATCTCGAGCCGCCTCAAGAGTTTTCTTGATACCTTCAGCTTGAGCACTTGTGACTTTCAGAATCTGGCCAGCTTCAGCTTCAGCAACCATGCTTATTTTCTCAGCTTCAGCTTGAGCCTCCTGCATGATTCTCTGTGCTTGAACCTCAACCTCTTCCTTAATCTTACGTTGTTTCTCAGCCTCGGCTCCAAGTTTTGCTACTTCTAAATCTTTTGCAGCCTCAACCTCAGCTTGTTGCTTTTCGTATCTCTTCTGCATCAAATCTTTCTGAAGTGCAATTTCAAGAACACTCTGCTCACGCTGTTTCTCAGCCTCTTGTATCTCACGAAGCTGTGACTGTTCTTGGACACCAATCAGCTTATCACGAGCAATCTCTTGCTCACGGAGTACTTTGCTTCTTTCGATATCTCTTGTACCAGTTGCCTGGTCTGCCTCGATAAGAGCGATCTGTGCCAATCTGTGCATTTCGGCCTCACGAGGTTTAGACATATCTCTCAAGAATGACTCATTAACAACAACGACGTCAACTAGCTCAACGGTTACGACCTTCAAACCCCATTCTGAAACGATGTCTATTAGCTCTTTCTTGATAGCTTCGATGATCAACTGACGCTCTTCTAGAATCTCCTCAACTGATAATTGAGCACATGCTGTACGGATAACTGACTCAATGATAGCTGTTAGTCGACTTGGTATTTCCTTCCAAGTTACATTGTTAATAGTTGCTATGGCATTTTCTGCCTGCCATTGGAGAACAGCACTCAATCGTATCTTTTGCTTCTCTTTTGAAAGAACTGACTCGGCTGAGATGTTCAACTGTTGTACAGTCCTATCAACAGCGAGAATGCGATCAAAGAAAGGAATGCGAATGACCATACCACCTTCGCCCTGCTTGATAGCTTTTCCGCGCCTCAAGTGGACATAGAAGATGTTCGGGTCGAATATCCGGACATACTTTCTGATGTATATAACTAGTAAGAGTATGATCACGATGAACAATAGACCTATGGAGAGTGCGAGGTTATTCGCGAACCAGTCCATTATACTTGCTTGCATCTGCTTTCCTTCTCACACATATCTGTGAACATGCCCTCGTCGGTCCCACCTATTGCTTCGTGATTTTGACACTTTTTGCTTCGTTGCACTGACTCGAGTGTCTGTGAACTCCACTCACAACGTGTCTCTCTCAGAGCAGTTGGTAGCCTTCCTACGAACGCACTTGTGTACTCTATGTTTTGAGCGGATATAAATCTGTGCAGAAACACATCATTTTTTGGCTGGTTTCTCATCATGTGCTTTCTTGCTTTGCTGGTGCAGCCATTTGACAACATCTTTTCGAGGATCAACATAGACAAACTTGTCATCAGCTGAAACTATGAATAGATTAGTTCCCTTCTGAAAAATAATCCCTTTTTGAAAAGGTCTTGCGTGGAATCTTCGTAATCCCATCTCAGTTTCAAGTCTGACTTCACCAAACGTATCACTAATTGTAGAAACCGCCTCAACCTCCCGTCCTACAATATGCCTTGGCTCAATCATAAATCCAGACTCAACAAACGCCTTTCTTAGAACGGTTCTAACACCGTAGACCATTACTATTACTCCCAAGACATGAAAGGCGACCTTGCCAATCAATGGAAACATAATCCCCTCATAATAAAGGAGTGAACCTAAGAATCCGAAGGTTACTAGTGATGTACCAATTGTAACGCCCATGGGAGCGCCTCTTTCAGTTTCGAAAAACCCGGATTTGTCTTCAGGCGCTTCCGTATCAGTGTCGATTTCATGATCATGTTCGACATGATGGTCCATATCATGGTCAGCATCATGTTCTACGTCATGTTCAACACCGTGATCCACATCATGGTCAAGGTCATGATCCAACTCATGGACCGCGACACCATGGTCAACATCATATCCATGATCTAAATCATGGTCCATCTCGTGACCAACATCATGATCAACATCGTGGTCGATGTCATGGTCAACGTCATGCCCAATTTCATGGTCGACATCATGGTCAACATCATGATCAACATCGTGGTCGATGTCATGGTCAACGTCATGTCCAATTTCATGGTCGACATCATGGTCAACATCGTGATCCACATCATGGTCGATATCATGATCTACGTCATGTTCAACATGACCATGCTCTGAAATAGCAGAAAAAATCCTCCCCAGAGCAAACATTCCAAAAGTATAGAACAATCCAGCAATTAGTATGCCAAATGACACCTCTCTTAGCAATGCCGCAATTGCCACTAGATCCTGCATCTTCTATCGATTGACTCCTTTGGATGGAATGTAGACCCCACTGCTGGCTACTCAAGTAGCTATACTCACGAAGACAAATAAACTTGAGCAAGTTTACTCACAATAACCTCCATTTCATGTAGACCAAATGCCCCAGACACCTTAATATGGAACAGTTAGCAACGAACGATAGAGGTGCTTGCACTGAGTATTGTAGACCATATTGCTTCACTACTTGATTCGGTGGACATAAAGTACACGCGCGAAGACAACGTTCTGATGATGAGGTGGAAGACTGATCATTTTGAGGATTTGAAAATCAAGATAGTCACTAACAAAGACGAGTCTTGGGCATATATCGTTGCTCCATTCACGAACTTCTATGAGGTTGAAGAAACTAAAAGAATGAAACTTGCATATGACATGCTAAAAGAGTCGTGGAAGGCAAATGGAGTGAAGTTTGCGATTGATGATGATGACGATATTATTGTTATCGCTGAAACAAATGACACAGACCTCACTGGTGAAGAGATTCGGACACTCGTGGGTCACGTTGTTCACGCATGTGATACTCTCTGGAATATCTATCCGGCATAGAAAAGCTACATGGTAAACTGAGTCCGATATGTCATGAATATCGGGCACTACCTAATTTTAAATATTCGACATCTTCATAAGTTGCTTGCACTGAACCACCCGCGTGAGCCAAATGACTGAGTCCAGTTCTCAAGAGCCGTTTCCTGCAGACAAGAGAGAGCGGTTAGTGAGCATCTTCTATCCCAAGAGGGCTTCTTTCATCTTCTACTATGTATTTGGCACAGTTGTTTTTATTGTAGGTCTTGGTTTTATGACCGTTACTTCATATGGCGGTTTGGGCGGAGATACCATTTCATGGTCAATAAGCGCTGGTGCAATGGTCTTCGGAATACTATTGGTAGTATTGGCTGAGAGCAGACGCTGGTTCACACTTTACATCATTACAACATGGAACGTTAGAGTAAGAAAAGGTGTCCTTTCAAGAAAAACAAAGAGAGTCTTTTATGATGAAATTACTATTTTACATTGCTCAGGACCTCCTGACGAGCGAAAAGTAGGAATGGGTGATGTTGAAATATTCACATCAGAAGATGATGATGCACCGGCACTTGTTTTTGATGGTGTTCATAATCCTGATGGAGTACGTGAGATTATCAACCGCTTTGTCCAAACAATTCCAGATCCATTACCATGGGATCATCTTGACAGGTCCTAGTCGAGAATTGTAGCAATTACATATATCATATCCACGAGTTATCCCACAAGTGACCTTTATTTGGTCAATTGACATAAGCACAAAAGAAATCAAGGCAGAATTATAGGTAATAATGGAGAGGAATTTGGTGACCAGGTTCACCCTAAGGTATGTGTCTTCCGACGGTGAAAAGTACCAGATCGATAAGGATGATTATTTTACTGAAATCGATCTATCAGAGACGAGTATAAAATCCATTAGCCTTGAACCCCTTAGTCAATGCTCGAAACTTGAAAAACTGAATCTTAATACAAATCTGATAAATGAAATTGATTTGACTCCTCTATCTTACTGTTCAAGTCTTAAGATATTAAGTATGACTTCTAATGAATTAACTCAAATTGATCTTAGCCCTCTTTCGCATTCCTCATCACTTCAAGCTCTTGAGCTTTCAGATAATAGATTGACAGAAATTGACCTTTCACCACTGAATAAATGCACTGAATTAAGATGGCTCTATATTTCTGACAATCGATTAAAGGATCTAGATCTATACCCGCTCAATGGATTGTCAAAGCTCCAATATCTTGTACTTTCAGGAAATCTACTTCGTGAAATTGACCTACGTCCACTTGATAATTCTAGAGACCTACGTTATATTCATTTGAATGAAAATTCTCTCCAAACAATCGATATCTCAGTTTTATTTCACTTTGATAATCTTGAATCATTTGTGGTTGATGAGAGCGTTGTTTTAATTGCAAATCATAAGTTAAAACATCTTCATTACTTTCCAGACCCAATTAATGAGAGATTAGATGAAGTCCAGTGGTCACATGAGGTTCCAGAGTCATCAACATCTAGCTAACGAAATAATACTTAACAATTTATGAAGAGTAAAATACTATGTTCATGCGAAAGTTAGGCTGGAGTATATCCTATGGCTGAAATTCATATATCTTTCAAGATAGAAAATGGCGTTGAACTTTACCTTGAGACTAGAAACGATGTAACAGAGGTCGATTTGTCTGGTCGGAACATTGTAGAGATAGATCTATCGCAATTGATCCAATGTAAAGCATTGAGAGATGTTAATCTTTCTGCCAACTTGATTCGGGCAATAGACCTAGAACCGCTTAGGGAATGTCCAAGCCTAGAGAAGCTCTTGCTTGGTTCTAATCTTATATCATCAATTGATTTAGCTGGCCTTGAGAATTGTTCTAATTTAGACACTCTTTCTCTTGAGATCAATAAGTTACAAAGGATTGACCTATCTCCTCTGATGTCATGCCTTAAACTTCAGGAGCTAAATCTCCAACTAAACGATTTCATTGAAATGGATATATCACCACTTAGAAAATGTACTGCTCTTCGTTTCCTCAGGTTGGATAATAACGAGTTATATGATATTGACTTGGAACCTTTATCGGGTTGTCCAAACCTTCAAGAACTCTTTCTAGAAGGGAATCATTTTGAAAAAATAGACCTCTCTCCATTAAAGAAATGTGAAGCTTTGGAAGGTTTATGGCTTCGGTCAGCAGGCATTCTTGAGATTGATTTGAATCCGTTAAAAGAATGCGAAAACCTACTTTGGCTTGATATTAGCGAGAATCTCATGAAGACTGTTGATATCACACCATTATTCTATTGCCACGGTCTTGAGTCGCTTATGATTGATGATACAGTGCCAATAATGGCGAATGTCGAACTTTCATATAATCTCTGGCCAAGTACAATAGAAGAAATCAAGGATAGAATTTTCTGGGTAGATCTGTAATCTCTATGGTCATACCCCGGTGACACTAGCTCTAATCTTGGGACATTGCAATGAGAAATCTGTGGCACTTATGACTACCACTGATGATAACACAGCACGAATAACCCTCCGAATTGCAGGAGTCCTTCAAGAGATTCGGGATATATGGGCAAAGAGATTAGACACTTATTATGCACAGATTGAGTCATTGGTGGATGGTCAGTGGTTAGAGTCAGAGGATATTCTTGGTATAATCAGAGAATCTCGTTTGGCTTCACGTGAAGCTCTGGATGGTTTAGGGAATGACCTAAGTGCTGAACTGGTGCATACATCCAATGGCGTAGTTGCGCGATATGAATCTGAACGCCTATCTTTCATTGAGGAAATAAACGACCTTAGAAATGAAATAAGTCGATTACTCTCTGGCAATGAGAATTCTCTTCGACGCGAGAATGAATCTCTTCGAGCCGCGATAGATACAGTTCCTGAATTTAAATTGCTCAAGATTATCCAGAGAGACCGTAGAGCAGATTATAATCAGATTTCTAACGATACTGGAGAGAAGAAATCCACTATTAGGAAACTCGTGAAAGAACTGATGAAGAAGGGGTATGTCAATGTCGACAAGAAATCCCGACCTCATAAAATCATATTTCTCTCAGCTCCATGGCTTAAGAAGGAAACTCCTGTTCAGATTGGTCTTGAGGATTTGCAAAGGGACTCTTTTCTACACGCTGAAATTGAACATCGCTAGCGCCCATTATCTTTGCGATTCTCTGCATGGTACCTCCAGTCCATTTTATTGTAAACTCATTCAATATGACAATAGGCAGAATGAATGCAATCACCAACAGTGGTATTCCAACTGTCCATCCTAGACTTACCATTATGTTATAGAAATCCAAGGTTTGGTTATGAACTATGAATTTAAGATAGAAATATCGATGAAACATCGTTATTGGGAATGCAAGAATCCCAAACCCACCAATCAAATTAGAGTACCAACGTCCTACTCCCTCAGTATCAGGGCAGCGTCTATATTCAAGGTGTTTTGGTTTCACGTGAGCAACGATTCCAGAATCGTTGAGTAACCAAGTAGGAGAAAAAAGTGCAATACTAACAGTAAGAGCGATCAAAGAACCAAACATTGTGAGTAGGGGATACAACACAGGAGCTATCAGACGAGTTTCATCTTCTAGCATTGGCGGGATCCAGAATATCACTCCGTTTAGAAGACTGATTACTAGCTCGCCCAATGATAATGCAAAAAGCGCTGGGACAACTGCTCTTTTCAATATTCTAGCCCAGCTGAAACCATCCCCAATTCTCATGACATCAAAATTATATGTGGTAACACGAAACACCTTAGCTATTAATAGCATAAGAAAGGCAAATGGTAATGCTAGTAATAGAAACTCGATGACGAAAATTGGAAAGAGCAACATCAGCAAGAAGTTGATGTCAAAACTCAATGAACCATCTACTGCTGCTACAAGATCAAATCCAGGTCGAATGAATAAGACTTGGTTTGCTAAGACTCGAGTGATCCATAATGATAGGGTTATTCCAATAATGGAAAATACAACTGGGATAATGAAACGTTTGTATTCATCCACCAAATCGTTGACACCAGACCATTCTACTTCCCTATGTTTCTAAGGATATCGGTGGTACATCTGGTATTTACTCAAAGTTTATATGTAGACCTCTATATATATTAAGTAGAGCTCTACATAAGTAGGTGTCTACATATGACTTTTAGTAGCATGGGAAGACGCAGACCCCACAGGACAGTACTTAGTCCTGTCCAAATACTAATTCTAGCAATTCTAAAACAAAGTCCAGCACATGGGTATGTTATAATCCAGAAGCTTGGCGAACGACTAGGTCCTATGAGAGTTAAGAGTGGAACAGTCTATCCAGCACTCCATAGGTTAGTTGAGAAAGAATTGATACAAGGAACTCATGTTCCGCAAGAAGATGGCCCAGACACTGTTGAATACCAACTGACGCCCAAAGGACGCGAAGTGCTCTCAAAAGCCCTACAAAATCTGGATTCAGAATGGGGAGCTCAAGGGAAAATTTGGCGTTTCTTAGTCAGTCAAGCTGGAGAGAGGGCGGCTGCGCCTCTAATGGACTGGACCGTTCGTGAACGTAGCCCAATTGGATTCGCAGCCATGAAAGCCAGATGTGAATCAGGTGGTTGCTCAAAAAAACATCTCGAGTTCCTAAAACAGTATCGTTCATACTTGAATCATGAGCTCGAATGGGTCAACAAGCAACTAGAGGATATGAAGAGCTCAAAGAAAGAAGAAGGAGGTGAAAAATGAAAGATGTGTAGAGAACATCGAGATCATAGATATCATGGTCATTTTATGGGTCCTTTCATGTATTCATGGGGCTGCGCACCCTATGAGCAAAGCAAGGAAACCAGGATCAAGAGTCTAGAAGCTTTCAAATCAAGACTTGAGGATCATATCAAGCACATTGATGAGAAGATTGCAGAACTTGAGAAAGGAGATGCTCAAGAAGCATAATATTTTCTTGATATCAAAAGCGACGTCGCAATTTCTTTCCTAATTTAATTTCAGACTTCTTGACACTCAAAATCTATAATTAGTCGTAATGTAAAGGAAAGCAATCTGGAGGGAGCTTAACGAAAGCTTGCCACAACTGCTACTATTGCACTGATTCCATCAAATTTGTAGGAATATGGTATTGCGCTTGTTCCAATCAAGGAAAATCAATAGAAGCAGGGTACAATAGTCGTCATTGGGGCATGAGTCGATTGAATCTCCCTTGCTGGAGAGATGATGTTCCATCTAGTAATATTCTATATAATGCAAACTTATCAAAATCTATACAAATCCAACCAAAAAGAAAATTAAAACGAATTAGTATCTTGAATAGACATAATCCTAATCAGCATATGAAAATTTCATGGACTTATGTTGTCCAATCTAGGCTCACACACATTTTAAAGAGAGCAAAGCCTAGTAACCATGACAGGTAGTGACACCAAGACTCTCAAATCGGTTGTGCATATCATTTGCATAAACGTTTCAAGTTGCCTTTAGACCTAGCCTAATATACAGAAAAAGTCAGAGGATATTTTACGATGCGACCAGAAAAACTAGCAATAGTAAGTATCGTACTAGTTATCGTAACTGTTGGGTTGGCATTGGGTGTATCTTTCCTCATATTCCCTTCTAATGATGATGATGGACATAATCAACTCACTCCTACAACTAGAGATACTGACTTACTAGAGCTTGCCCTAGAAGTTCCGGATTTTTGGGAATTTGAAATGTCCGATGGCACTACTCTCTCCATATCTGACTTACAAGGACAAATTGTGCTTGTTGATCTCATGACAACATGGTGTACAACATGTACAACTCAAAATGGATATCTAAAAACAGTTTATGAAAATCTATCAGGAACCATCGTCATTGTATCTTTGACAGTGGATACATCTGAAACAGCCTCAATGATGGCTGATTACAAATCAAGTCGGGATCTTCCATGGGGACATGGAGTTGATAATCGACAATTTTTGAATTATTTCAGTATATCTTCTGTACCTTCGATGGTTTTAATTGACTCTAATGGTTTCTTCAGATATTTCCATGTCGGTCTCTGGTCTGACGCGAGTATATCTAATACAGTTGGATTGATTCTATAATAGGAGATTTGATGATGCAGGGTGCCATTGAGCTAGGTATATTATTGGTGAAACTAGCTGGAGTTTTTGGATCCGGTTTGTTCATCGCTATATCACCCTGCTTATTTCCACTTCTACCATTATTCTTGATTAACAGTCT
This sequence comes from Candidatus Thorarchaeota archaeon MP11T_1, assembly GCA_002825515.1. The sequence continues at coordinate 9,170 of PJET01000122.1, forward strand.
ACAATCAGCAGACAGCTATAGAAGAAGTGTTGTCGTGACTATAGCTCTTGTAGCTGGCATCCTAAGTTCCGTAGCATTCTTTATTGCAATAGCTGGATTCATTGGGAGTTTTCTAATAGATTATTATATTGAATTTCAAGCCATAATGGGACTTATTATAGTCTTTCTTGGAATAGTAATGATGTCACCTACACTACAAATGAAATTAAAAATTTCATCCCTAAGTTTGAAATCTCAACCAAAAACTCCTACAAATCTGATGAGTGTGTTTATCGTTGGATTGGGATATTCGCTTCTAGCAGCTCCTTGTTCGGGTCCAGCAATACTTGGGACAATAGCACTCTTCGGTGCTGAAGCTAACATATTCACTATATTCCTACTTTTTATCACACTCTCCATTGCTATCTCAATTCCATACTTTCTGATAGCCATAGTCACAGGAGAAGCAAGAATAAGAATGGCTACGAGAATTAGCAGCCAAGCAAGGAAGATTGAGCTCATCACTGGAACAATATTAGTATTAATTGGTTTACTACTTTTTGTACAACTTTTTGGTTTTAGATTCTACATCTAATGTTAAGTAAAAAGATGTAAAACGGCGTTCATTATTGTGAAATCATGCTTCCATCGAAAGTCCTGAACTTGGATTCCTTATTGAGCATCCCAATGATTAGATTGGTTGAAGTTTCTCCTGATAAGAAACATCTCGCTCTATCAATAAACAGGATACATGAGAACTATGACGTCTTTTTGAAATCCACGGACGGAAAAGGGGATTTAGTTCCACTGACTAAGACTCCTGAGGTTACAATCATTAAGGACTGGTCTCCAGATTCCAAATCCATTCTTGTGGGAGAGGACAAAGCTAAGAATGAGCGAGTCACGTTATTCAGGGTCTTTCTCGATAGTCCTAGTCAGATGGAACCTTTAACAGAAATAGAACCTGGCTTCTTCTTGCATGGGGGTCGTTTTGGTCCTCGTGGGGATTTCATCACTTATTCCATAAACTATGATTATGATATAAAGAAGGAAACTGAAACCTATAGGATTATAGTCCAAGATTTAGAATCTGGTTCAAAGACTGTTATTGCCCGTCCAGACAAACCAACATATATGATGCCATCAATTGATCCAAATGGACGATATGTGTTATACAATCGTTCTGATGAAGACCCGTCAGGTGATCAGTGGTGGATAGCTTCGATAGATGGGAATGAAGATAGGGAGATTCTTAATTTTGGTCCAAAGGCTAAGGTTAATTCAGAATGGATGGATGATGGTAGAATTCTATTCGATACAGATACAATTGATGGTGTTCGTCATAATTTTGTTGGAATTGGCATCTATGATATATCATCCGACAAAGCCGTATGGATATCAAACCCTACAAAGGGAGGTACATTCAGCTCTGCAAGTGTCCCGAGGTATTCCAACCACATTATTTTAGCTGAGGAGAATGATGCTCGAACAAAACCATCACTTCTTGATCTTGAAACACAAATAATTCGAAATGCTACACCTGCGAATGGAAATCTGTGGCCAATCACAAATATCGATAGTGGAAACTGGCTCGGTCTTTTCTATAGTTCAATTCATCCTCGCGATATTGTTCAATTCAACGTAGATGACTTGAATCCTTCAAGTTTCAAACTTATTACCAATATGCTAAGTTACAGTTCTATTCAACGGGAAGAACTGGTACCAGCTGAAGATATGAGGTGGGTTTCTGAGGACGGTACACAAATTCATGGATGGCTGTATCAAGCTAGAGAATATAATGGAAAAACAATTGTGACTGTGCATGGTGGTCCCACAGCACACTCTGAAGATGCTCTTGATTTTGAGATTCAATATTTCTGTTCGTTAGGATACAATGTTCTAGATCCTAATTACAGAGGGTCTACTGGATATGGAGTGACCTTTAGGGAGCTAATTAAGAAGGATGGTTGGGGTGGTCTCGAAAAGGAAGATATCAGAACCGCTATTGAGTATATGATTGAAAATGGTTACGCGTTTCATAACAAAGTTGGGATTTATGGGACAAGTTATGGTGGATACATGAGTTGGCTAGCTATAACTCAATTTCCTCCTGATATTATAGCAGCCGCAGCACCAATATGCGGTATGACTGATTTGATTGTTGATTATGAAACTACTCGACCTGATTTGAGAACATATTCGGAGGAGGGCTTAGGTGGCTCTCCAAATGATCTACCTGAGCGGTATAGAGAAAGATCCCCAATCAACTATGTTCAAAACATTCGTGGCAAGCTCTTGATAGTACAGGGTCTTAGAGACCCTAATGTCACAAACGCTAACGTAGTGGATGTAGAAAAGAGACTACAAGCACACCGGATTTCATATGAAAAGCTTGTCTTTGATGATGAAGGTCATGGAGTATATCGTGAAAAGAATGTCAAGGTGTTATTAGAACGTCTTGCGGCATTCTTTGACAGTTCTCTTTGATAGTGTTAATCTTCATATTGTTCCGTGACTAGTGAATACGGAGATATGGTTATGCTTCGTCGTAGTGTAGCGGTATTGTTAGTTGCTATACTAGGATTCTCAATTTTGATACATTGGAATACATCCGAAGTAATGAAGAAACCAGAAGTCAGAGTCCCTATCAGACATGCTGCAATATCATATATCCCTCATGAACCGTTCAATGTCACTTCCGATGAGGATTTTGAAACACAATCTTGGCCTGGAAATGGAACCCAGACCAATCCATATCGCATTGAGAATCTCAATATTACGTCAAATAGTTCAGCTTGTATTTGGATTATGAATACTACAAGTTTCTTCAATATCCAGAACTGCTTATTCACTTCTTCTATTCAGGAGTATACACCTTACTATCCTATCAACACACTCACTCTAACAAACGTCAGCAATTGCGAAATAATTGGGAATCAGATTATAGAAAGCCCTACTGGTATATCAGCTTACTCTCTTTCAAACTGTAGGATTGCTAATAATCAATTTAATGTTTCATGGACAGTGATCGAAGCTCGGCTGTGTAATTTTACAACAATCACCAATAACAACCAAGAGTTCGATTCTTGTGCTTATGGGATAAGTATTTTCGGTAGCAGAAATTGCATGGTGTCACAAAATTCATTCCCTTACGTTCGATCACATGGAATTGTTGCAGGAGCAATTCATTTCTCTAATTTCACTAAGAATACAATCATTGTATCTGAACCTGTCTTATATGATTGGAAAGGCATTCTTTTACAGGGGGGCGAGCACTGCTTAATAAATGATAATGAGATAGTTGGAGTTGATCAGTTCCATTGCGGTTGGGAGTGTTTACCAGCAACAGGTATTGATATTTCAGGCTATGGACATATTGTTGAAAACAACAAAATCACATTAAATCGATATGGCATTCTAGTCAATGCAAATACCGCCATTATAAGAAGAAATAATCTTACCGATAATTACGTTTCAATTGAACTTGCGATAGCAAATGATACTGATATATATGAAAATTCAATGCGGGGCTATGAAAGTAAATACGAAACAGGAATTTCGATTAGTAACGGATTTGGTTGCAATATCTACTCGAATATTATCTCTCATGTAGGATATGGTATTGTTCTACAGGGAGCAAGTGGATTCAATATCTTTCAAAACATTGTTTATGATTCAAGATACGGAATAAAATTTAGTTGGACTCCCAACTGGTACTATGCTTCAGCAGGTCCCTCATTTGATTGTGACATCATTGGAAACTCTTTCGATACCGGAGGCATTTATCCAAATATCGAGCATTACGACAGTTGGGATTTTGAAACGATTCATTTCTTGGATAATACTGTAAATGGTCGACGAATTGGATTCTTTGCTAATCTAGATAATGAAACGATTGATGCGTCAAATTTGGGACAGCTGTTCCTTGTAAATTGCCATTTAGTTGAAGTAATTAGAGGTAATTTTTATGATGTTACTTCTGATATCGGTGAAGGTATCTATTACGACCCTGGTCAAGCTTCAGCAATTTTACTATTGAATTGCACCAATTGTGAACTCTTTGATGTTAGATTTCGTAACAATACAATCGGAGTCATTATCCAAGATTCTTCTCAGTGTAAAATCCATAATGCATTAGGATCTTTCAACTCGTGGGCCGGACTTATTCTTTGGCACTCAGAAAATATTTTCATCGATAACGTATATTTTACTAATAATCGGAAAGGGATTGCATCAGGTTGGTCTTGGAATTGCCGAATCTTTAACTGTATCCTATGGGATAATGAGGAAGCAATAATTCTTGGTAATAGCGCAAATCACACTATTTATAGAAATATTATTTTTCAAAATTCTGATGGTATCTTTCTCGCTGAATCTTACTTTTGTAATATACTGAGAAATGAAATCTATTTGAATTCGAGAGGAATTCTTCTGAACGATTCCTCAGATTGTTTGATAAGTAGGAACCAAGTCTATAATAACACAGGCGCTGGAATTAGTTTGGATTTAACCTCACATAGAAATACGATATACGACAATACCTTCGCACATAATTCTCCTAACGCAATATGTTTTGGAACATCAAATATCTGGGACGACCAAGTTGAAACAGGCAATTGGTGGTCAGATTACACGGGAGATGGACCGTATATCATTGACGAGGATGATCAAGACAATTTTCCGATTTACAATGAGTCCACGACAACGTCAACTACTCCAATTTCACAATGGCAGTTTGAACCTCTAATTTTAGGAGTTGCAGCGGGTATTATTGGAATCTTTGCGGTTCTAGTCGTAATAATTGATAGACGTCGTGTCAAAATAATAGACTAACCAAAAAGATTCTCGGAGTCTGAACGAATGATTTGACCTGCTGATCCATTAACCATTTCGAATTCTACACCTCTGATAATTATTACAGGTACACCTTCATTTGATTGTCCCATTACTAGCTCAGCTGAACTAGCAAGCTCATCTGCTAAACATACAGCGGAACCCCGTAATTCATTACCAAAAATATCCTCTTTCCCGACGTTTTGTGTGAAAGGAGACATTCCTGCAACTCCAATTGCCAAATTGACTGCACCCCTTCTCCAAGGTCTTCCATGGGTGTCAGTGATGATTACAGGTATTCTGAATCCAAACTCTGAAGTTAATGAGTCGCTAATCTTTTGAGCAGATTCATCAGGATCATCAGGAAGTGCGATTAGTGTTCCACTAGGTGCATTACTCTCGTCTATTCCTGAGAAATCAGTTATAATGCCTAGCTTCGTTTTTGTGATAAGTATCGGGTCTTTCCTGATGATCTCACTAGCTTCACGTAACGCGACCTCTACTCTCTCTGGCGAGTGTCCGACCTTGTCTGCAATGGTCTTAGCTATCTCTGTGACTTTTACTTCCTCTATATGGTATAATTTACCTTCTGCAATTGAAACAATTGAATGGGTGACTACTATGATATCACCAATAAACAACTCAATCCCATCTTTCTTGATGGTTGAGATTATTAGTTTTGAAACATCATCTCCAGGTTTAACAAGAGGGAACTCTCGGATCGGGATGAGGTCAATCCTTCGATCATTCATCTCTTCTCACTCAATCTCTTCTGGTGATAGTTCTTCGTACTTACCACCCTTCATTGCTCTATATTTTCCTAGACCAGCTTCTATCGCCAGACTATCAGGAATCATTCGATATAGAACAACTCCGCCGAGTACATTAATTGTTGCTTGAAGAATGTTCCATGGAATGTATGCAATTGATGCAACTAAAGCAATTTCAAATGTCATGTATCCAAAGATGGTAAACAACATTATGTTCCCAAAATACATCCCTATCGCTCGGAAGGTACATGCTGAAACTAGATAGACTCCTGTAGCCCATTTCCAGTCAATATCACGATTTCGCATGGCTAGTTTAGCGACAATCAGACCAAGTAGTGTTAGAATCTCTGATAAGCCTTTGAATGCAGCTCCTGTGAAATTTCTGTAAGCGATAAATACATACATAACTCCTATTGAGAGGACAGAGAACAACATCCCAAGACCCAAAAAGATGATCATAATGGGAATTCCTGTCCAATCGATAGTGAGACCCGGTACAGGTGTGTAGAAATCTGTTAATCCAACAATGGGGAAAATCTCGAGCGCAATTATAACAGAGGTGAAAATAGCCAATAGCGCTATACTCTTCGAGTCTCTTCTTACTACCATTATTCCAGAGTTCTCCTTTCCAAGTTCTAAGGATTCAAATTGCGCTGAACACTGCTGAGATAAAAGGTGATTGCATTAGCACGATAAACTTACTGTTACATAGATAAAACAAGAAAGCAATTCCCAATTTAGTAGAGTTCCACATTTGGTTTATAGTAATTGGAGTCATTCTTCCGTTCCAAATTTGATAGACTATTACCATTGCTATTGGTACTACTAAATTCAAGGAAAGGTTGCCTCGATTTGAACGAAATGAGTTCATAAAAGAATGACAAATAAAATACTAGAGGTGAATATGTGCTATGAAGCACGTCAAAATGAAAATGGTATTAGGGCTAGTAGTTTCGATGATTTTTCTCTTCGGAGCACTTGCTGCCCCAGTATCCGCCGTTCAGACTAATATTAAAATTGAAAAATACAACCAAGGCTATGCATCAGGTGCAAATAATCATACCTACATGTACGTTGAGCCTGATCCCTTGAAAATGGTGTCTAGAAGTACTATGCATCTCAATGAAGATTTAGACTACACCACCTACAGATACGATGGTACTGGTTGGACATCACCTGACTCTTCTCTTTCTGAAGACACCAATGTTCAATTCAACTGGCTATCATTTAGCGGGTGGTCGACTGGACCTTTCGCGAATCCGGTTGATTTGCCTATTTTCTATGATTTCATGGCCGCAGATGGAAGTGACTCCGTTGTCAACACAACCTTGGAAATGCGAACATTCGGACTCACATTTGGTCAGCACACAGCAGTACTCGCTGATTCGGGATACATATATTTCGGAACATTAGGCATAGGTGGTGAAGAGTTCGTTCACTTGACAGTCGATAGCAGACAGGATGATATTGATTGGATTATTTTCATATATGACCCAGAAGGTCGCTTTATTAATGGATATATGGGCTCAGATGGAAATATCTGGACTATTCCTTTCAAACCATCAGGTCCTGGGACACACTATATTGTCATGCAGGCATATCCTGGATCTGGCACTTTTGGTCTCTTTGATCTCTTGCCAGTTGCAATATCCCCACAAGCTATAGCTGCAGATAATGTTGTAACTGGAGAATTACCTTCTAGTGAGTTTGCCCTAGACCCTGAAACAGGAAGTTTTGTCTATAAGGAAATGGCACCAACTGTTCATACCTATAAGGTCAACTCTCAAGATGATGTAGCTACCCTATCCTATGCTTTCAATTACCCTGTTGGGTCCATTGGACCTCCTCAGCCAGTCAGTATTCAGTTCACCAGTGGCGAATTCTATTACGGATATGATGGTGGAAACCGGTACATGGACTCTGATACATCTCCCACTACTGGTACATACTCCTTCAGAGGGGGACCATATTATGTGACTGTCACTGGCGGTGACGGCACACAATACACACTCTATCACCAAGCTAACAGTTATGGAGCACTTCCAACCAATAGAGAGTTCCAGTTTGAGAACGATATGGGCGCAACAGTCACACGTGCTTATACACTCGACTTGAATGAGCCTTCTCTGCTAAGAGTGAACTCCACTGCAACTGCTGGAGAGCTCACTGTCAGATTGACAGGTCTATATGAGAATGGATATCGTGTGGACCGGACACTCACCTTTGATACCAATATGCTGAGTGCGAGCGAATATTATCTACCCCTTGGTGACTATTTTGTCGAAATGGTAATTGATGACGGAGTCAATGAGTGGGTCGAATTCAACATAGGTCCCGTTGTCAGCGACACAACAACACAGATTGTGGATGTTGGTGGGTTCTTCGTCGATACCGAGATCTTCCAGATGTATAACATGACTATTTTCTTGAACAATCAGGATAATGTCACTGTTGGACTTGATGTTACAATTTACGATGCTTCTGGACGTGCGTTGTACAGTGCTGGAATGGTTCTCGCTAATCGTTGGGATGGATCTCAGATAGTTCCACACCCGGTCTACTGGGATAATAGCACTTTCTACTATTTGGGACACGACTGGTATGACAGCCAAGCCTTTGTTGGCATCTGTGCATATCTTGTCGATAACAACACCGTAGGAGCTACAAACAACTACCAAGATTACCCTGTTGACCTTACGATTCATTGGGAGAGCAGATTAAATGACTACTTTGTCAATATTGATAACCTTGATGTTATAGAAGCATCTGGATCACACAACTTCTTGATACCTGTTGGTGGGGATTCAAGCGAGCTATATGGTTTGATGCTAAATACTACACCAGGGACATGGTACAATGTATCAGTAACGACAGACAACGTAACTACTTTCAGTGCAATTCTATATAGTGCATATGATGGACGAACGCATAGGACACCTTGGGATGACCTTGTTGATTCGTACACGGGAAATATTGCAGAGTTCTCATTCCAGTTCGGAGCTGTTTCTGATTATCTGTTCTTTGAATTTGATATAACACGGAATCCTTCTCTGAATGGGTTCCTTTTGGTCGAGATCACTCCGATGGAAACTCATCCGCTTCTGGTTGAAGGGATAACACCCCTCGGTCCAGACCTCCTTGCTATTCTAGGTGGAATTGCAATTCCCGCTGCTATTGGAGTTGGAGTAATAGTAGTTGTCTATATAGTGTATGTTAAGAAATACAAGAAATAAACATCGGATTCGGCCTGGTTTGTCACCAGGTCAATCCCCTTCTTTTTTTAATCTCTGTGAAATTCTTACTTCTATTGCTTAGGGAGATATTCTTGGTTTCCTGGTTAAGTTGGATTGGTATTTGTTGTAGATTGAACAGTTCTCGAATTTGTCCATCTAGTCTTTACAAAGTAACTGCAGAAACAGTAACAATATCATTAGGTTTGAAGCAACATAAGACCGATATTTTTCTCTTCTTCAAGGCAAAACCTATTGCCCATTGATTCATAATGAAGCATTAGTAATAGGAAAGTGGTGAATCGAGAAGATGACAATAGGTGATTCAGTCGCTTGGTATGAAGATGATAAATTATGGGAAATTATGGAACCTATAATGTTCACTGAGGCAAGAATTGCCTATACCACAGATGAAGTTGATTCAATCAAGTCACTCTGCAAGATTCAAAATGATGAAACAATTCTAGACCTTTGTTGTGGCATAGGTAGACATTCTTTGGAATTTACCAGAAGAGGTCACAAGGTTGTGGGAGTAGATCGTACAAATCAATATCTAGAAAGAGCAAGGAAAAATGCTAAAGATGAGAATCTAGATATTGAATTCATATTGGATGACATGAGAACATTTCATAGAAAGAACTCATTTGATGTGGTTTTGAGCATGTTCACATCTTTTAGCTATTTTGAAGATCATGAAGAACAGATACTTGTTCTCAGGAATATCTATTCCTCCCTTCGCGCAGGTGGAAGATTCATTCTTGAATCCATGGGAAAGGAAGTACTTGCAAGAATATTCCTACGTCAGAGCTGGTCAGAGTGGCCTCATGGTTTCATGCTCGAAGAAAGAGAAGCTATCGAGAATTGGAGCAAGATGCATAACATATGGATTTTCATTGAAAGAGATGGATCTGTTAACAAGTGGGATGTCACGCACTGGATCTATTCAGCCAGTGAGATAAGAAAAATGCTTGAGGATGTAGGATTTTCTGAGGTCAAGGTCTATGGCGGCTTGGATGGAAGAAACTACGACAATGAAGCAACAAGACTGATTGTTATTGCCACCAAGTGAGCATATAGGAAAGCCTTTTCATTATTGATGCACAGGGCATAGGGAGTGAGAGAGATGTTTCTATCACGTTCAGTAAGCTACCCACTCGATCAAATGATAGACGTTGCCTCTGGAAGGACACGTGCTGACTTGGTTTTAAAGAACGCAAATGTTGTGAATGTTTTCACAGGTGATGTTGTTCCAGGTGATATCGCTATTCACGGAGCGTATATTGCAGGGATTGGAGAATATGTTGGGAATGAAGTCATTGATTTACAAGGGAAAATCGTTTCTCCATCATTTATTGATGGTCATGTCCACGTAGAATCTTCCATGGTTATGCCAATACAATATGCCCGAGCTGTTGTTCCACATGGTACTGGGGCTGTCATTGCTGACCCTCATGAAATTGCAAATGTATTGGGAATGGAGGGAATCCTCTATATGAGTAAGAGTATGCGAGGTGGCCCTCTCGAATTCTATATGATGCTCCCGTCTTGTGTTCCATCAACTGATCTTGAAACAAATGGTGTTGCCCTTGACTTTCTTGACATCAAGCCGCTCATGACTGAACATTATGTGTTGGGTCTTGCAGAAGCGATGAACTATCCTGGTGTCATTTATAGAGACCCCTCAATTCTTGAGAAAATACAAGTTGCCCTCAGTATGGGCAAGAAAATTGATGGTCATGCTCCTGAGCTAGAAGGTCTCGATCTAAATGCATACGCAGCGGCAAGAATCACTTCAGAACATGAGTGTGTTGACATTGAGGAAGCAAGAAGGAAACTTGCTAGAGGAATGCACATCCATATCCGTGAGGGATCAACTGCCAAGAATTTGAAAGCGTTGGCACCCCTGATTCAACCGCATACCGCAGAATTTTGCAGTTTTGTGACGGATGATAGAAATTCATTGGACCTGATTTTAAAAGGTCATATCGATAGCATGGTTAGAGATGCGATTAGTTTTGGTGTTGATTCAGTACTTGCGATAAAAGTAGCAACTCTGTCAACAGCAAGGCATTATGGTCTACAATATATCGGTGCAGTTGCACCAGGCTATCATGCTGATATCGTTGTTCTTGATTCACTTGAGAAAATTAATGTTGAGATGGTTTACAAACAGGGTGTTTTAGTAGCAAAGAATGGTAGGATGGTTGAAGAGTTTGGAATTGAAAAGCAACCTCGTCTTAGGAGGTCAGTAAATATTCACTACCTTGAACCTGAAGACTTCCAAGTTAAAGTACGAGGAGATAGAATGAATGTGATAGGAATGATTCCTGACCAAATAATCACTGAACACCTTATTGAAGAACCTAAAGTTGCAGATGGACTGGTAATACCAGATATTGACCGAGACATTTCAAAAGTAACAATCATAGAGCGACACAATGCATCCGAACCAAGAGCTGTTGGTTTTGTTAAGGGAATGGGAATCAAGGAAGGAGCGATGGTTTCATCAATTGCTCATGATTCACATAATATTGTGGCTGTCGCTACAAACGACCGAGACCTCATCCAAGCAGCGATTCAGATAGTCAGGATGCAAGGCGGCATTGCACTTGCAAAGGATGGAAAGGTGATTGAATCCCTACCACTACCAATAGCTGGACTTATGTCAGATCAGCCTATAGAACATGTTAGTGAGAGAATCAGTGATTTAAAAACTGCTGCACAAGAGCTAGGTACACCTTTGGAAGAACCCTTCATGGCAATGGCTTTCCTCTCGCTTCCAGTAATTCCCAAACTCAAAATCACAGATCTAGGCCTAGTTGATGTTGGCAGGTTTCGGCTTATTGACCTGTTTGATGTGCCAAATTGATTTTGTCTAAGACATTTGTGCATGTCCTTCAATTCCAAGTTAGACAGAAAGGTTGAGTTTCTCTCTAGCGTTTTTAAATTGGACTCTCTTCTTATTTCCTACATATATAGCCATAAGAGAACCAAAAAAGACAAGGATCGTGCCAAACAGAAATGCTCCTATCATAAGTGGAAGGAAATATGGATCTGGTAACGTCAACAGTCCAAAGTACACTCCTCTGAACAGTAGATGAGCAACTTCGAGCACGATAATCACTAGCAAAGTTAAGCCAGCACCTAACTGCCGGTCATGAACAAACACCTGGAGAGCTGATTGTAGCAAGATTGCTGCTAGCAGATTACCTAGAATACTCAGCAGTAATATTGTTACTGGAATCATTATGGCTGGTCCTAAAACAAATGTCGGTGAGAAGGCAAGTGAAATTGGAGGAATACTCCAGGGCGTCAGGTATTCATAAAATATGACTCCAATAAAGAATATCAACTCGAAGACCATCATAATGATTGCTCCAAAACCAGTGACACGTAGAATCACATTATCTATCTTATCTGCCCAATCCATATTGATGAGTTTCTGATACTCTTCATTCAATGGTTTTGCCCAATCACTCTCTGCAACACAGGATTGTTTCTCACAGTTGACAATCGTGAGCAGTTTTCCGCCGTATTCCCCAACTCGTTTCTGTATGCAATCTTCGCAAACCAAATCTCCGCATACGTGGCAGACCTCTTTCGCTAATACTTTGGGATGATTGACGCAATCTCTACTCTGGCTAGGTCCAAGAACTGGGCTTGCGCAATACTCACATCGATTTACCTTGTCTTGCTGATCAACACTAACAGGACCACCACAGACTGGACACATGATCTGTTCTTGTGTCGTTTCAGTCATATTTCCCGCCCCCAGAATGATTCAGAACGACGCCGTTCACGACTCATAGCTTCTCGTCTTCGCCGCTCTGCTTCGTATTTCTCTTGAATTCTCCTATTTTCAATTGCAGCTCTTCTCCACTCGTTATCCCACACACGAACCGATGGTCTGAGTTTTGACTCAACGACCTTTGGCTTACGATGGGTGTGAATACTCTTAACTCGAGCATTGTCAACAGATACAAAATCCGTTCCACTGATGATTTTAGCGGCTTCAATTGTGACCGCAACTAATCCCGCATAGAAGAGGATTGGGATTATTACGATAGCGCCAAGTAGCATTAGGACCCCAGCTAGGATAGGAATTGCGATAATAATGATGATAATCAAAATTAACGCTCCAACGCAATTGTCACTCCCACCACCTCCAGACTTACCAAGACTCGCAAGAAGCTCCAAAGGAAGTCTCCAGAGATGCTTCATCCCATTAGCGTATGCACCTAAGAAGCTGCTATACATCTGTCCTACTCTTGAAAATCTACTACCTGCAGTTGAGAATAATTGATCTATAGGGATGACCAATGAGGCTGTGGTTACTGCTGGCCGATATCGTCCTTCAAAGCACTTTCTGCAGAGATATACCGCAGATCCCTGCCACTTTTCATCAACTGGAGGTTCCTGAACTGTTAAACATTGTCTGCAGAAATGTTCTCCACACACATTGCAAGTCGTTGCAGCCAAGTACTCGTTATGATTCTGACAAGGAACAAAGACGCTACTTACACCGAGTACCACTCCACAATAATCACAGTGAACTGTGTTGTCACTCTCAACCTTGGAAAGTGGCGTCGCTCCATTACAATTTGAGCATAGAATCGCCATTCCTTCCTCTGTTACAACTTTTCTGATATCGAGAATCTTCTGTTCTTGCTCTAGAGTAAGTGCTGTTTTACCGTCTGGTCCCAGCAGAGCAGGTTCCAATGGAGATGGCATCAAACCTGCAGCGATCAATCTAGCTTTTGCCTTATCCCTTACTACTTTGGCTTCAGAGGGAGGTGCAACTCTTCCCCATCGTATCAGAAGATACAGAACAATGAGAGTCTGTGTTATCACGATGAATGCAGCAACATTTCCAATTGCTAGTTCTATACTAAAATCAAATAATGGAACAGTCCAATTATACGACAATCCTCTTGCATATATTAGGAATCCGGCCAGTCCAATTGCCGCCAAGCTATAGACTACTTGAGCTATTACCGCCCATCTTCTAAGATCATCAACTTTATTGCCAATAAAAAGACAGGGTAGTGCAACTCCTCCAAATAAGGCTAGACTGTAAATGTACCCAATCGTGGTTAGTGCTCCCACAAGAGTTGCTGCAAAGATACCAATGGCTGCAAGCAGACCAAAAATTCCAAAAGCCATTTGGGTGACGCCTATCATACGGAGTCCCCAAGGTCTGTCTAAAATGGTGTAGACTTTCTCCTCCTCGGTCAAAACACCTATCCCCTATGCGCGTGCAAATGAATTAGGTACGACTATCAAAGACTCTTTGCCTGAGCACTTAAAACCTCTGCGGCTATAAACCGACAATGCTCATAAGTGGGAATTGGTATTCTCTTTCTGTACCAATATTCCTTGAGTGATTACCATGACTGAGATTCCAATGCCTGGGGATTACGGTTATCAACAACAACCTCCACCAAAAGAGAAAGGTTGTTGTAGCCGATGTTGTGAATGCTGGATGTGGATTCTCCTTGCAGTTATCCTTCTGTTTGCTACTTGGATAATACTTGCTATGTTGATACCTGGCATATTCTTCTTTGGACTCTTTCCTTAGAAATGAGCAATCCATTAATTTATAACAGACATCACAGTAAACCATGTATCTGACGATGGAGTAACGAACTCAGTGTCCGAACCTGAGGAAGGTAAAAGTACATACCCCACCCAAGAAGGTGGGCGTTTTAAGCAAATTATGAGAGCTCTTGAGTTAACACAAGGAGTCGAAATAGCGCGCAGATATCTCGCAATGAACGCATTTGACGGAGCTCTTACAATGCTTGGTCTTATTCTTGGAGGTCTTATCACGATTAACCCCGCACTACCAGTAGAAGCTAGTCTTCAGTTCAATGCAATTCTTCTTGCAGCAGCAGGAACGAGTATTGCTATGGCCATTTCTGGTTTTAGCGGTTCATATCTTACTGAAAGTGCTGAGAGAGACCGTGAAGTTGATGAGATTGGCAGAGCTATGCTTAGTGACATGAGTGACTCAATGTATGCAAAAGCAACAAAGACCACCTCATTAGTAGTAGCTCTTGTTGATGGTGCATCTCCTGCTATTGCAGCTTTCCTCATTATCATACCATTATTCTTTGTACCTGGGGGTCACCTTACCTATCAGATGGCATTCTATATCGCGATAGTAATTTGTTTGGCATTACTCTTTGCCTTGGGCCTATTCTTAGGTGCAGTATCGAAGAAGAATATGTGGTCTTATGGTGCGAAAACTCTCTTCGCAGGTATCATGACCGCAATTCTAATGTTCTTAATCTCCTGGTTTACTGGTGCGAGTGGGTAGATGGTGTTTGACGAACTGCCTCGGGAGCATATAGCATTCCTGCCTACACCCATACATCGTTTGAAGAATCTTGGTGAATCTATTGGTTTAGATAGTCTCTGGATCAAGCGGGATGACTTGACTGGAAT
>PJET01000041.1 GCA_002825515.1 Candidatus Thorarchaeota archaeon MP11T_1
TCTTCGTATATCAGACGAACCCAAGAAACCCAGACAGTGATCAAGATGGCCTTGATGACTATACAGAGGTCATGGTTCTAGGAACAGACCCAAACAATAGAGACAGTGATGGGGATGGCTTGCTTGACGGACAGGACTTTCTACCTCGCATCCATTGGATATTCCCAATTGCGGGTTTCATTTTACTCGCTTTCGTGGCGGCTGTAGGTATAAAACGGTACAGAGAAACTCATATTGTGGAGGAGTACGTGACCAGAGCAGAGCCTGCGAGCCTTGGGCTTGAGCCGGGCATGGACATTGCAGTAGAATACAAGATCCGTGATGGACGCGTCATCTTTGGCGTGGTTGTGCGGAACGGTGCAAAGAATGCCATGCACAATGTGCAGGTGATACTTGGTGTGCCAGATTTGACCGACCAAATCAAGACACAGAACCTTGGCACAGTGGAGCCGGACACTGTTTCAATTGTTCAGATCGAGTTCGAGCTGCAACCTGGAGCTGAGGGCGAGCTTGTGGGCATGGTCGAGTACGACAGTGTCGAGGATGAGCATAGAATCGTGAACCTGAAACCAGTCAGGATTGTGGCATAGTCAACACACACTCGCTCAGTCTGCATCAGCTGTCCATGACTCAGCTTGGCTCTTCAGAAGGTCATAGCTAATCTTGAGAACTACAAGTATCTCAATCATACAGAGTATGAGAATCACAATGAGCCCACCAATAAGAGGGCCGCTACCAGAATATGAAAACACAATGAATAACAAACCTAGACTCATTAGAACACTCCATCCGTATCCTACTTGTTGCCACCTTTCCCTTGGAATCCAGAGAAAGAGGAGTCCTATAAGATCTATGAGCCATATCAAGAAAGATAATGTTTCAAGTGCACCTAGGTACCAGTAGGCAGGAAAGAAGAAACCAAACACGCTGAATAAGACAGCATCTCGAGCGAGATGTGTACTTCGTACTATTGTTAGTGGTGTATTATGAATCCCTTTTGACATGCGGTGAAATCTCCCTCACGTTCTCACTATTCTTGAAGGATAAAAAAGATAATGCACATTTTTGGCGTTCAGGATTGTTGTATAGTCAAATTATTGAATAGAGTCATCCGACTTCTGAGTCTCAGTCGTCTGAGGAAAAATGAGAATGGCTACAAATAATGCTAGTCCTAAAGTAGCAGCTAGATAGTAAGGCGTTGGTTCAATCCAGGGTGCCCACACATCTCGCACAGTTTCTACTGTCAGATCGATTGTGGCATCTTCAGCAATCCGATTGAATTGAACCGTAAAGCCTGTCAAGTTCTCTCTAGGGAGTTCGAATTGCAAAGGGTTTGAGGGTAGTTCGGTAACAGTATGAAGTTCTACACCCTCAGTATCCCCCTCATGGATAACAGTGATGCCCACAATAACACTATTGGTTGAGAGATTCGCAATCCTGACGAATGAGTCTGAGTCCTCTAATTCTAGTGACTCAGTGAATTCTAGGATTGGAGTTGATGCATTCAACTTGAACTGGTAGTTCCGAACATCTTGAACCTCATCATGTCGTATAGGCACATCACCATGATTGTATGTGTAAACCACTAGAGGGGTAAGAAGAACTGCACTGATGATGATGAGGAAGATTATTGCATAACCTCTCAGATTTGGCCTCTTACCCCTATTCTTGTACACAGAATAATAAAGAGGAAGAGCAAGTACCAACAAGATACTTGGTCCCATAACTAGGTAGTCAGTTGAGGGATAAGTTCCCCAGTATTTGAGTTTTATAGACATCTGGACTGACTGATTACCATATCGTGTTACACGAAAAATGGGATCGATTGAATCCTCCGATCTTGTACCCACCAAAAAGACATCCCGAATCTCAGTCACGTTCTGAATGATTGCACTGGGGTTTTCAGAGTCGTATGTCGAATATAGATTGATGATCACTGGAGATTCATTCGTTGTGAGTTCTTCAATTACTATCTTATCAGCAGAAGGAAACATGAATTCAAAAGTGGAAAAGTCATCATTCAAGACTAGGTCGTCATCAAACACAAAAACATGATATACTGGGTACACAGCAACGTACATTTGAGTAAACAGAGAGGCAGCCATTCCAATAAGACCGATGAGAATGACTAGTGATAACCCCCTAGTTAGGACTAGGGGATGGTTAGAACCCTCCATATTTAACCGTAATATATTGGTAGCCTACTCCAATGAAGATTTCTATCAATGATGAGAGCCTTAAGATATCACACTAGCAGTCATCTATTACCCACATTACTTAAGGGGCGGAACAGTTTCTAGAATGGACCATGTCGCTAGAGATTTACACAGCGGTCTTTTGGGTCTTTGCCATAGTTTCAACTTACCTAAAAGACAAAGCCTCAGTTGGTCAGAAGAAGGTCGCGTCGTTGACCACTCTTGTAAAAGTTGTTCCAGCATTGAGTGCAGTAATCTTTGTGATTCTCTTTCGGCTGCCTACTCTATTCACCATCCTGTTAGCTGTTGCGTTGGTGTTCTGTATGTTTGGAGATGTTGGAATGGAAGCAGACCTCATCCCAGGGATAGGTATGTTTCTAATAGCTCACATTCTCTATACGACCAACTTCCTGTGGCAAACAAGCACACTAGGTTTCGATGTACTACAAACAGTAATTGCTGCCGCTTGTATGGCTGTCATGGTTTTGTATGTCTTTTTATTAATCAGGTATCTTCGCGCCTCAGGTCCTGAGGTCCCGCCATTCATACTTAGAGCTGGAACACTGTATTTCCTCTTGGTTTCCGCAACACTAAGCACCTCCCTACTTCTCTGGTTGACGTCAGATAGCTTTTTCGGATTCCTTCCAGTGTTTGGTGCATTCATCTTCATTGTTTCAGATTCATTGATTGCAATTAACGAGTTTCGTCGGAAAATATCGCACCATGAGTTTTACATCATGCCCACATACTACCTAGCTATCTATTTCCTTTCTATAGGTGTGTTCGTATTTGCATTCTGAAAGAATCAAGACTAATATCAGTTCCAAAGTTTGATAAGACAAGATACCCTCACGGGCTGAGGGAACAGTTTTGAACAAAGACGAGCTGCTGGAAGCACTAAATGCCAAACTGAAACAGCTGAATCCTGAACAGCTGATCAGTCCAGAAGGCATGCATCCAATTGCCATTATGACACGCGAAAGAAGGCAGCTCGGAGAACTTGAGAGAGAATTACTACAGACTCTAGAGGAGATAAAGTCAGACGAGAGAGTTCCAGGAATCATCACGAAGTTAGCCAATATCTATCTTAAAGAAGCCTCATTTGGTCGAGCAATTGTTCTTTACGAGCTGACTTTAGGACTTGATAGTAAACAGGTAAACGCGTGGATAAACATGGGTCTGGCTTATCTGAAAGTATCAAGCCCGAAAGAAGCCATTAGCTGTTTGGGTAGTGCATTGGCAATAGATCAGAGAAATGCACTAGCTATGGTATATTTAGCTACGGGACAGTTGAAGTTGGGAGAACTGGAGGAGGCAAATAAGAACCTAGACCGTGCTATATTCATTAATTCAAATATGCCCCGAGCTTTACTTGGAAAAGGTGAATACTTTCGGGCGAAAGGCGAGCTTGATGTAGCTGTGACTTGGTTGCGGCGTGCTCTATCCATGGACCCCAATTTTCTACCAGCACTAATGGAACTTGGCAGTGTTTACCTTGCGCTAGAAAGGTATGATGAGGCAATTGAGGTTCTGAATAAAGCTCTCAAGATAGATCCTAATCAACCATTCGCGCTTTCTACGATGGGGGATGTCTATATTGAGCAACACGAGCTTGAGTCAGCCCTTCAGTATTATGATAAAGCTGTAAGCATCAAGTTTGATGACCCCAATCTGTGGATTAAGAAAGGGGATATCCACAAGGCTCTGAAGTCATATCAGCAGGCTTCCAATGCTTATCAAAAAGCAATCAATGCGGATCCCGAACATGTAGAATCTTGGGTCAAAAATGGGGCGGTAATGCTTCTTCTAGATGATGAGGGAACAGCCTTGGAATACTTGAACACAGCTTTTGCTCTTGACCCCAAGAATGCAGAAATTGCACACCAGAGAGGGCTCATTTACTATTCTCTGGAAAGATACGAAGAAGCATTTTCTGATTTTGACACTGCTTTTTCACTTGATCCAGGAAATCCAGAGAACCTCTACTATCGAGCAATGATGTTAGAAATGCTGGATAGAAAACCTGAAGCTAAGAGAACATGGATTGTTGCGCAGCGGCTTTATGAAGAGATTGGGGATGTAATAAAAGTAGCTGAATGCAAAGTAAGAATTCGACGTCTAGGTCAGACCTAGGGAAAATAACTTATGTTGAGAAATAAATCACCATCAGGGTTATTAATACAGAGTGAACAAAATCTGATGGCATTGAGGAAAAATGACAGAGGACTTTGAAAGATTAGTTAAGAGAAATGGTCGCAAAGTGAAGTGGAGCGAGTTCGTCGGCTCTACAACATTTATTGAGTCAAAGAATCTTGCTAGACAGGTTGGTTGTGAGAGATTATATCTAAAATTCGAGGGAGGCAATCCGACAGGTACACAGAAAGACCGCATTGCTCTTGCTATCATGGACTCGGCCAAACAGAAAAATGCTAGTGCCGTTACTACAGCGACTTGTGGCAACTTTGGAGCTGCGCTAGCATGGGCTGCGAGGGTATTCGATATCCCAGCTCACATCTTTATCCCAGAGGGATATCATGTACCTAAAGATCGAATGAAGCGTATCAGGGAAACTGGGGCGGAACTTCACTTCGCACCTGGTCAGTATGAAGATCTTGTTGAACTATCCAAAAAAACTGCAAAAGAGAAAGGCTGGTTTGATGCAAATCCAGGAGTAGACGGTGTCAAGGAGATTTCTATAGAAGCATATGCTGATGTTTCACAGGAGATATACCGAGATATTCGAAGAGCTCCTAATTTTGTATTCGTGCCTGTCGGGAATGGAACAACGATAGCAGGAATTCACTTAGGCTTCAAACGGTTATTTGAAACCGGTAAGATTCAGTTTCTACCAAGAATGGTCGCTACAAGCACGCGACGAGGCAATCCGATTGTAAAGTCATTCAAGATGAATAGTCGAACTATTCAAGACCTTCGTAGAGATGAAATCAAAGAAACAAAGTTCAATGAACCTCTAACCAATTGGCATGCATATGATGGTCAAGAGGCACTAGATGCCATCTATGCGTCAAACGGATTTGCGGATTACGCATCGGAAAGCAAGATGGTCGAATTTTCCAAACTACTTCGACAGGAAGAGGGCCTCTATGTCCTTCCTGCAGCAGCAAGCACACTTGCTGTCATGCATGATCTTGCTGATGATAAAGTCACAATGAAAGGAACCTTTGTTGCAGTACTCACAGGTAGAGATTTTGAATAGAAGAGAGCTAGAGTGTAAGACTCATGGTGATGTTACCATCATCTTCAATGCGTAGAACCTTAAAGCCAAAGGTTTCATAGAATCTCTGTAATGGAATTCCCACCTCATTCTCAGCCTCAGTGTCAAGCTCTATGGTATCATACCGGTTTAATTTCGCCCATTGGATTATTGAACTTAGAATGATTCTACCACTCCCTTTCCCTCTTGTTCTGATAGCGAAGGTATCCAAATAGAAAGTGTTTCCTTCCTTTCGTTCAACAGGATAACCCAAAACTACTCCTTCAGGGCGATCCTTGAGAATTACAAAGAGAAAAAGAACATTTTCTTCGTCCAGTCTTGTTTGGAGTTCTTCAGTATTATAGCGAAGAGACTCTCTAAATGACTGTGTTTCAATATCTTTGAACCATCTTTCATATTGATCAGACCATGACTCTGGTATGATGATGTGCAAATCATCTCCCAAGAATGGGACAAGTTGGTCTTTCATCTTCTCCCAAACATTTTGGGGGAACGAGGAGTTCATAGAGTGGTACCTCGCTTAGATTCCTATTTCTTCAAATCATATCTATGGGCGGCAGAGTCCATGAGTTTCTGGATTAACTGGTCATAGGTATAACCAGACTTCATTGCCATATATGGATAGAAGGATATGTCTTGGTTATCAGGATCGAAGTCCATTCCTGGTAACGGATTGATTTCCAAGAAGTAAAGTTGTTCGTCTTCATCCATTCTATAATCGATTCGTGCAAAATCTGGAACTTCGAGTAATTCACAAATTTCAATGGATGTCTTCTCGATTTTTCTTTTCAGGTCTTTTCGGATTTTTGCAGGACATACGTAATGGTCAAGCCCTTCATAGATTGTCTTGGCTTTCTGTCCATAAACTCCAGCGATCTCTGAAGGAAACTTCGAGAAATCTATCTCCAATATGGCAAGAACTTCAGGTTTGGGACCTAGACTACCCAAGACACCCACACTGAACTCGCGTCCATGAATGAATTGTTCTGCTAGAATTGGTTGCTTATACTCCTTCAGCATTGATCCTAGTTTCTTGACCAGATGCTTCCTTTCAGAAACAACATTATCCTCATTGATACCCACTGAAGAACCTTCTTCATTTGGCTTTAGGATGACCGGATATTTGAATTCAAGTTTGTTGACTTGCCTGACGCTGGACAGAATGTTAAACTGTGGAGTCAATATATTGTGGAATGATAAGAACTTCTTAGTCCAGCCCTTATTCAAACAAACTGCTGTAGAGAGAACATTTGCGCCAACATAGGGAATGCCAAGCATCTCCAAGATAGCAGGAATGTGAGATTCTCGGCTCTCTCCACGAACACCCTCAGCTCGATTGAAGACAAGATCTGGCTTGACTTTCTTTAATGTGTCAAGAATGTTCTCATCTGCCTCGATGAAAACGTAGTCATGACCTCCTGATTCTATTCCATGCTTAATCATCTCAATAGTGTGAGGTGGGTCATATTCTACTTCGAACTCTGATTCATCTTTTCGCGTGTTTAATACAAGTGCAACTTTCATATATTATCATCACAGAAAACGTGTACATTTTCGTATAAATTTATGATACATTGTCAAATTTGCCATTTTAGTGGTCTATAGCTCAAAAGAATCAATCTCTTCCTTGAAAATTGACATAACTCTATCCTTCAGATCAGCAGGGATACTGATAGGATCATACAAGGTGATGAATTTCTTGAAGAGTTCATCCTCTCGCGCCTGTGCTTCCTCATACAGTTTAGATGCTTTGAAATCTTCGACCAAATCGCCTTTTGCATTCTTTTTGACTGCAGAGTAGAATGCGAATAATTGCTCATCCATTGCAGTTTCTGAGAGAAGGTAGGTCAGTGTTGTTTTCCCACCAAATAATGTGAAACGTTCTTTGTGCTCCCTGTTGAGCATGTTTTCACGGAATCCTATTTCACTAGGATCAATCCCACCACCGGCACAGAGGAGATACATCTTAGCACAAATTGTGCAATGGTGACACCACCTATAGTCTCGGCCGGCTTCGGTTTCAGTGAAGCAGCTCATTTGGTATTTCGCTATGTCAGGATATCGATGAGCAAGAGTTCGTTGTACCATCATATCCATCAAGGGTTCAATCAGACTTCCAGTATCTACAGACCGACCAGAGAACATCTTTGTCATTTGATCAATGTGTACGGTCCAATTATGTGTCTGGTCCCAACATGGATTCACAAGCCACCCATACTTGTCCATATCTGTTGCAGAAGTAGTCTGTTCGTTTCCAAACAAAATATACTTCCCTTGAAGTGCATATGCTAGTGGGATACATTCCAATGCATATTCAGTTGATTGAAGTGCCCAACCAAACTCAGAGAACGGAAGACCTAGATAGGGATAATCTCGGAGTTTTCCTGTTTCATGTTTTATTATATGAAGGTCCTTATCGAACTCTTTCTTGAACTGTTCAGCTAATGCTGTTTTGTGTTTCTCCTCGTATGTCATGCTATGTTCGACAAAGTAGGCCATCTCCGGATCAAGTTCTAATTCTCTAGCAACTGCATATGTGAGAAGACTATCCTTTCCAAAACTCATCCCAACGATTGCACGGTAGCCATCCTCTACTGGTTCATTAGATGGGATCTTAATGACAGGGTCTAGGAATCGATATTGCGTGTTAAAGAACCTGCGAACAAATTCCACTGTGTCTGTTCCGTCGACCTCGGTACATGAGGGGATATCCCGAAAGAAATTCTCTACAAAGTAGGATTCTAAAAGTGGGCGTCCTGAGTGGTAGACAATCTCAGGAAGGTCAAAAACTATGGGAAGATGCATTGTTGTTGCGAGTGCAAGATTGTCTACAAGAGCGAGTCTTGTTTGTTCTGGTGTTTTCTCCCAGTAGTTACTTGGATACGTTACTGGTAGGGCGTCATTTTTGTATTCAACAGCGAACCCGTTTTTGATTGATTTTGAACGAATCTCGAGCATGACAAGCACAAACTGATTTGGCGATTTACGAATAACTGTTGTTGTATTGAATTAAACGCATCCATGTGAACTCATTCTTAGTTCAGATTATGCATTCGCTCGGTCTTTTGATGTCTCCGCTTCTTTCTTTAAGGAACAAAATCAGGTCCTTCATGGTCAATTGGTTTCTCATTATGTGATGAGTCCATATTGTACCGTCCAATGATGCATGTAAAGATTAGAAGCTCAATCCATTGACTAATTGACTACATCTAAAAATAGAAGGAAAAGGGGCTTACGCCCCTCTCTGAAGTATTATGTAAAAATCGCTGAGATTCCACCGACATTCGTTTCGATAATAACAGTTAATGTTTGAGATGCAGTATCATAGTCAGATGTTTCATAATGATTCAAGGTTATCTGCGTCCACCCAGGAGCAATGATACTAACACCGCCAGTTCCAGCAGCGCACTCAACACTACCACCCAAACCAGTTGGGAGATCTATGAGGACATTTACGCCGCCAGTTTCGGCATGTAAATCAAACGTAGCATTTCCAACCAAGATAGCATCGTCAGTCATCGCTAGGTCGATTCCGCCTGTTGTAGCTGTGAGCGAAATGTCACCAACATGCGCTCCTTCAGCCAAGCTGACATCAATGCCTCCTGTTTGAGTGTTAACATCTATTGTATAATTAACTCCACTACCTAGTGTAACGTTCACACCAGCATAAGTATAATCGAGAGTTATAGTGTTACTCGCAAATGTCACTGAAGGAGCACCATCCCTCTCAAGGGTGGTATTCTGGACCTCGATAGCGATCTCGTACAATAGTGTTGCATTATCAACGAATGTTATTGAAACAGCACCTGCATCTAGATCAATATCTAGGGTAACCATACCAGTGGTGGCTCCGACTTCTGCATCAAAAGAGAAGTCAGTAGTAGCTGTATTCCAACTAAACCAATTAGTGCCAAAATAGGATAAAGCTCCCACACCAATAGCACCTATGATTATTACTGCAAATATACACACAACCATACTTGTATTTCTTTGATAGTTACTCATTGTTTATTCACCTTGTCTGTGAGACTGCAGGAAAGCGTGCCAATTCTTCCTCAAGTCTCTATATTGCGAATCTTCTTCCAGAGCAAAGCGACGCATGATTCGCGACGCATCGCCTCGTATTGAGGATGCTAGTTTATCTCTGCGTTCCTCATTCACGATAAGATTGCGAGAAGTTATCTCATTCTCACGATTTATCAGCGCCGTCAGTAATTCCACAGCCTCGCCAATCTGATCCTCTGGAATATCTATGCCATAGACTGAGAGGCTTTTGATTATGGACTTCAGACGCTTAGTAGTATCATCTCCAGTGGCCTGTATCATTTCACTGATACCCATCCTATACTCTCGTGCCGACGCACGATAGTATCTCTGAACTATGCCTGTCTGGGTCTGTTCTGTTCTTTCTTCGAAAACAAGACCAGCCTCCTTCAACTTTTGAATGTGATGAAGGATAGTACCAGGATTCTTGCCTGTTACTTCTGAAAGCTGTTTTACTGTCATCGAGTCTTTCACAAGATAGTCAAACACTATCTTTGCTCGGGTTGGCTCCATAAGTAGCTTGATCAGGTTCTTGTCATCTATGACCTCGACATCATTGATTCGTCGTTTTTGCTTCTTGGAGCCATTCATTACTATAATCCTCCTATGAAGCTTGGCCCATCAACATCATCACTCTCTGACGGAATCAAGTCCTCGTCATCAGCAGAGAGTATCATATACACTCTTGTGAGACCGATAGATACCGCAGGTAGTAGAATGAATGCTATGAAAAGAGCCATTGGAACTGCATAGACTGCCATCCCTATCATAGCTGGTCCTATAGTCCCCAATGTGAGTGGGACTATTATTACAGGCACAAGCAGAACCAATATGAGTAGGATATACGAAATCCATATCCCAAAGATCCGGTCGAAATAATGGATACCCATTCTGATTGATTTCTTTGTTGCTTCAACCACACTATATCCATCAATAATTGCAGGAAACAACATTGTCATCAATCCAGAACTTACCACGAACCAAATCACGCCGAGAGCTGATATGAGCGGGTTCATTATCGTTGAGGATCCAACACCAATGAAAGCAAC
Organism: Candidatus Thorarchaeota archaeon MP11T_1; assembly: GCA_002825515.1. The sequence continues at coordinate 10,524 of PJET01000041.1, forward strand.
ATTGAGAATCTGATCTCCAAAAAGAGCAATTGTTCCCAATATTACCAAGAAAACAGGACCCAGAATAAAGATGAACAGTATAATCCCTCCACCAGCCAGTGAAAAGAACCTCTTCTTGTACCAAGTGAAGACACCCTCTGCGGAGGTTCCTTCACTTTCTACAATTTCACGACTCATTCCAAAAAGTGCACCAGTTGCGACGAAGAACGGAGCCACGAAGGGTAGAGCAATAAGGAAGATACCAGTAGCTATCGTCATACCACCAGATAGCGACAATTGATTGAATGACTCAGCCCAAAGTATGAAAGATTCCAAGGCTATTGGTGATAGTAGTATTGGTATAAAGACGAAAGCCGCGACTATACCTATCAAGATGATTGTTACTAGAGAGACTCCAATTATTGCCAGCACATAGGAGATCGCGTTCTTGACTGCAAACCTGATGCTGATCTTGAGGTCTTCAAGAATTGTTTGAAAGCTCGCGTTTTTCATTGTTTTTCACACCTAGAAATATTAAGAGAGAGTGACTTGAAAGTTGCCCTCCAAATCACTCTCATTGTTCATCGCACCTACACAATGGGCATATTGACAACACTCTGTGTTGCAATCTGACCACCAGTGAGTTCCTGGTAGACCTTGACCCAAGCTATCCTCACCATTGGCAAGAATAGTAGAAGCCAGAGGAACACCATGATCACAGTATAGAGGGCAATGCCAGCCATGGCTGGGATAAGAGTCAATGAGATCGCTGGAATAAGCTCAGCCATAGCAAGAGCTGTTATGATGAGGGGACCGAAGGTGGCAGCCAGTAAAAGGACAATGGCAGTCAAGACTCCAAAGACACGATCAAAGTACCGGGTGGATAGAGAGAATGACTCCTTGACAGATTCTTGGACACCCTTACCACTAGCTACAGCAGGCCAGACCATTGAGGTCAATCCTGCAGTCAGGTAGAGCCATACAAATGTGAATCCAGTGAGGAGATAGGAAACTGGCGCGGTTATGGTATAACCCATCGCGTAAGAAGTGAGTCCCCAGGCGAGTGTAGGAGGTAGCAAGACTATAATTGTCAGAATTGCACCAGCACCTGCGAAGGATAGAAACCTGTGACGGAAATAGGAGAAGGCAAGCTCAGCCTTGGTCTCACCCTTGGTGACTAGGTCATGACTCATACCATAGATAGAACCGCTCACGACCATGAATAGCGAAACAACTGGAATCAGCACCAGAATTGCAATGCCACCTAAGAGGAGAGGATTAGCAACAGCCCAGTTAGCCAGAGCTGTCATCGTGGCTTGAGAGAGTGGCGCGAAAACTACCCATGCTACGATAAGCACAGGGATTGCAATGACCCCAAGAAGGATCACCATGACAATCAACATCCCTAAGTTGGCTAGGAAGTAGCTCAACATGCTCTTCCAAGCGAGCTTGAGGCTCGTCTTCATGTCATCGAGAATTGTACCGAAAGTTGTTGACATTGTATACACCATATTATTGTTGGCAAACGCTTAGCTTGTTACTTACCAAACGTTTGACACATATCAAACAATAACTCATACCCTTATAAAGTGTTTGATATACGCCAAACGTTATAATATCATCAAACGTTCAGGTCGAAATTCTACTTCTTGCCTGAATTGACCAGTTGGATGAGTTTCTCGTGTCTATAACTTGAGAAGTACTGATGATACCCGCTGATCAAGGCTTTCACACTTGTGACATGCTCATTCTTCCTTATAGAGCGAACAATTTCAACTAACTGGGTAATATTATCAGCTACGAGGAGAGAGTAAATGACTGGTTCAGAAGCAGAAATGTAGGTCTCCCTATGATTGATTGGATATTCCGTTTGTAGCAATTCAGTGATTGTGGAATACTTTGCGGTCTTCTCATTCCAGAGTATCCTCACAATAAACGGCAAACTCCTATCAGCCCCTAGTTCAATCAAGGTCACAAAACGAAGAGCGTCATTCTCTTCAAGTTCTCCAAGTAATCTTCTGACACGTCTTGCTGTCAGTCCGGTCTTCTGAGCAACATCAACTATTGGGAGTCTTGGGTCGTCCAAAAGAGGTTCCAAGATACGGAGGTGCGTTTTGGTGAGGTTCATCTTTGCCCCCCAAGTACCAATGATGGTATGCAATTCAGCACCGATAACACTGTCAAGAGTCCGAAGAAACGAACCAAGTTCTTGCAGTTCTTGAGGGCCATGGTACTCAGCTACAAGAGCGTAGAGTCCATCTGTATAGGATGACGCCGCCATAACATACTTGCTCGACCCAATCTCTTCAACCATCTCAACTTCATCTCTCGAGCCATCAGTTGAAAGGAGACCAAAGAGAAACCCAGTACCAGTCATTGCAGGAGACATGAAAATGGAATATCCTGAGATCACTCCAGTTTCTTCCATATTCAAGATACGACGACGAATTGCATTCGCGGAAATACCATACTTGCGTGAGAGTTCCTGATAGCTAAGTCTGCAGTTGCGTTGTAGGTCGGTCAGTATGTTCTTGTCCATTTCATCCAAGGTCTGCACATCCAAGCTTTCTCAGCAGCCGATTTTGGGTAGTGATGCTAATCCAAAAAAAATGGACGGCGAGATTTATGCATTGCTAACTGATGATAGAGACTAAGTATCAAGAGCCAACTGTCTGTCGGATATGACTCAAAATGACCTCTCCTGTATTGAATTTCTGAGTCTTATCGGTTCTAGCATCATAGACTACCTTCTCTATTGTTAGATTATGGTCTATATCATTCAACGCTCGGTCAATTTCAGTCAGTCGAGAGCCAGATACATATCGTTTGAACCCCAATACCTTGAGGATTTTGTTTCCATAGCTAGTCAGCCATAGAGGAAATAGATCAACCTTCCCAGACCTCTCCAGTAGAACTACCTCAAACATCTCAGCGTTTCTCCTTGCCAAGACAGAGGGTAGTAAGACACTGCCTGGAGTCGTGGAGAGAGAGTCAAGGTCAAAGTAGAGTGTGCTTCCACACCTTGCTAGTTGGTCCTCAAGAAGTTTCACTATCTTGGAGTATAATTGCATGACACCTTCATCATAGTTGCCAGAGTTTGGTAATAGCTTCACGATTTCGCGAACTCTCCCATCATAGCATGCAAGCTCAGGCATACCAAAGGCATCAAGGAGAGTTCTTTGGGCTGCAAACTCCATCCCAATCTTCAATTTGTTTGATAACGCCTCAAGGTGTCTCTTCACTCCAGCCCATCCAAATTCAGCAACAAGCTCCCTATATGACCTAGGGGAATATTCAATCTGTGTGTCTTTATCATAGAGCCAGTCTGGAGTAATACCAGCTCGACCTTCCGTGACAAAGGAAAACAGCATATCATTGAGATTTGGTGGGAAGTTACTCATGTAGGAATCGATGACGATTTTTGGTCTTGAGCACCGATGTGTGAGTTGGATTACGGCAGTTGTCAGCTGCTCTAGTTGTATTAGAGGGGCGATATTGACCTTGCTGAACATATTTTCTTGTAGGTAGAGATACACTAAGTCCTTGCACTCAGCAAGTGGTGTGAGATCAATTTCCTTCAATCTGTTATGAGATAGATCTAGATGTCTAAGACGTTTGCTTTCTTGAAGCGGCGCAAGATCAATCCTTTCCAATTTATTAGTAGCTAGACTCAGATACTCAAGATTCCTACATGCAGCTATTGGTTTCAAATCCACCTCAACCAGCGAGTTTGAACTGATATCTATCCGGACTGGCTGGTCAATGTCATCAACCCATGCCAAGTTTGATTTTAATTGGTTGCACGTACTCCCATCGTCTGCAGGAGTTGTGAAAATAAAGTGGTAGTTCTTTGCTGGTGCTTTTGCACAGCGCACAACGAGCAATAGTCTATCTGACAATTCACCCACCGCTCCTAAATACAAGTCTAGTTGCTCTCTATATTAAGCACCCCCGAATGTCTAAAGAGGCAAAGGTAGAATACTTAGGAAGTCATGATACTCAAATACAGATCCAGAACCATCACAGAAGCAACGAAGTTTGGACGGAGTTCATATCCAACAAAAAAGAGCTGGTCTGGGGATGAGAGGTTGATTTAATTTGGAAAATTAGAATCTGAAGTGTGATATGACTCGCAATCTCGAAGATCTGCATATACACTCCAACTACTCCGATGGAGTTTCTAGTGTTGAAGAGATTACTAAACGAGCTGCATTTCTCAAACTCAAGACGATTGCTATTGCTGATCATTTTTGGCCATCATTGGGGTCTCGAAAGGGTGGAATCAATCTCATAGAACAGAGACGTCATGAAATTGAAACTTGCAGAAACGACTATCCAGAACTGAAGATTCTTGACGTTGCTGAAGTTGACATTCAGTCAAACGGAGTGTTAGCACCTGTTGCTGGTGGACTTGAGCAGTTTGACCTAATAATAGGGTCATTTCACTGGTTCACTGACTCCACAAGATGGGCATCTGCTCTAGTTCAGGCATTAAGAAGAAAGGAGTTTCAGATTCTCGGACATTGGGACGGATATCTCTCTTCCTATAGAGAGGAGGACGGGAGAATTGCTGCAGAGGCGCTCGCTGAAGCAGATGTCGCAATTGAGCTGAACGGCAGATACTCAGTTGAGCATATTGGATTTCTCGAACTAGCCAAAACATATGGGTGCCACTTTACACTTGGAAGTGATTCGCATCATGTAAGCACGGTTGGAGATCTTGCCTTCCAAGAGAAACTTGCAACGAGCATGAATCTTGATCTAATGAAGGTCAACCCATAAGGCGAATGAGGTTGGGAAATTGATAAATCCAGAAGCCTTTTCATTTGCGAAGTACAGAGTCAAATTATTGGAGATGATTAATCATGGGTGACGAACTCGTTTTTCCATCGGATGAATGGATAGAGATGTACATGGACCTCTTGAACAAGAATGACCGATACGAGGACGCAGCAAAGACTTGGGAGGGAGATTTCGTCTTTGAGATCACTGCGGACGGAGAGGTTGTGACGGAAGCAATTAGGTTCTATATGGACCTTTGGCATGGTAAGTGTCGGGCTGCAAGAATGGCGGGTCCAGATGACACTGCAGAGTTTACATATTCGGGACCCTACCAGAACTGGAGAGCTCTGTTCGATGGCAAGATTGACCCAATCAAAGGAATAATGGCCCGCAAGTTCAAGCTGGATGGCGATATGGGTAAGGTCATGCGCTATACAAAGGCAGCTCTCGAGCTTGTAGCCACAACAAGACTAGTCCCCACAAAATACCTAGATGAGTAGCAATAAGACCTAATCAATCTCAGATACAAACAGGAGCCACACAAAGATGTGGTGGAAAAAGAGTGGTTCAAAGAAAAGATCAGGACCTGGTTGCGCAGTCTGGGAGATCACTCTTGCCTGCAATTTGAATTGTATTCATTGTGGCTCCGCAGCAGGGAAAGCGCGTTCAGATGAATTGTCCACAGAGGAAGCACTTCAACTGTGCGACGATCTCAAAAGAATCGGATGTAAAGGAGTAGCACTCATGGGCGGCGAACCCTTGCTCAGACATGATTGGGTCACCATTTCGGAGAAGGTTCATGATTTGGACATGGAGCTCTCAATAATAACAAATGGATGGCTTGGTCAGAATGATGTCATCACTCAGAAAATAGTTGATCTTTCACCAGAGTGTGTGACTGTGAGTCTAGATGGAGGAGAATCATCCATCCATGATATGATTAGGGGTGTTGAAGGGTCTTTTGAACGTGCAACGAAAGCTATTGACAGATATGCAGGTCTTGGACTACCAACCTCCGTAATAACCACCGTACATAAGTTGAATCTTAAGGAACTAACAAAGATACGAGATTTCTTGATGGGAAAGGGGGTAGCATGGCAAATTCAAATGGCCACGCCACATGGAAGACTAAAGCGCGAGCATGTGTTATCCAAAGATGATTTCTACTCAGTCGCATTGTTCATTGCAGCAACTAGAAAATTGTATTCTAAGGAACTTATGGTGGCAGGGGCTCATGATATGGGATATTTCTCCACAATTCTTGATGAGTTGCAGGTCCGGTCATGGCAAGGTTGTCAAGCTGGAATTGGTACACTAGGAATACAGAGCAATGGGAATATCACTGGATGCCTAGCTCTGCCTGAGCAGTTCATTGAGGGGAATGTAAGGGAACGGTCTCTGAGTGAGATATGGTACGATGATGAGTCATTCAAGTACTCACGTTACGTCAAAATGTCAGATATGAAAGCGCACTGCGCAAGTTGTGAATTCAGAGGAATCTGTAGGGGAGGGTGTTCTGCAGTTTCTGTAACTGTGGGGAAAGGACTCCATCAAGATCCATTCTGTGTGCGTCATATTGAACAATCGATGCAGTAATCTCAAGCAGGAATCAAAGAGCTTATTGCTGATTTTTTCTAATTATTTATGAGTGAAGGAGTTGAGATGGAGTGGAAGAGGAACAATTGGATTTGCATATCTCAAATTCCGCCATTTTCTACCCACTATTATGAAGATGGTGGCAGACGAATTTATTCAAATTCAAACTCCTACAAGAACGCAGTTCGCAGAGATTGAAGTTCTTGGCAAACGCATGGGCTTAGATAGAAAGGAAATCCATGCGGCTACTAATTTTCCCATCAACAACGAATATTCACGAAAACGTAGATTGACTCCATTATCAGTTTTTATAATGGTTTTAGTCATCATAATCATAGCTTTTGTAATCCTTGTGCTCGCGGGGTATTTTCCTAGACCTCCGGAAGTTTATAGTGCGGGTCCGCGCTATGGTAGCATAAAACCTAAAGATTTCATATTGGACTGATTCACTCGGGGTGACAAGACTTGAATGAAATAAACATCCAGATGATCTGGGTTGGCGTAAAACGACTGGAACGCCACCTTCCCAATAGGCTTTACGATATAATGTGGCGGCTATCAGGCAAGGTTGGACCTAGCAGACAGCAGCTAATCAGGATTGAATTGCTAGGAGAAGATGTTGGGCTTAGTAAATCAGAAGTCTTTGCTGCACTAGATCCACGTTTGAGCACTCCAGGTATCGAGAGTAAATTCAGGCTTTCTCTCTTTATGTCCATAATTGTCATGATTGTGATTGCAATATTAAGTGTCCTTGTTACTTGGTTTGTTGTAGATCCTGAAAGTTTTCCTGTGCCAACATACATTCCAGGCTCACTTTATGCAACCATATCTCCAAAGGATTTCAGTGCCTTTGGCTCAGCAGCAGTGTAGTTTGTGGTGAATGAATTATTGAAACTCAATATTGGTTGTGGTCTCGAATACAAGAAGGGTTATGTCAATATTGATGCGTTCAATAGTTCAATTGCAGACCAAATAATGTCAGCTCTAGATCTTGAGTTTGATGATGATTCATTTACTAGGGTTGAATGTGTACAAGTACTCGAACACCTTGGAGCTGCAAAGTCAATCTATGCCTTGGCAGAAGTCTACCGTGTTCTCAAGCGGGATGGGATTTTTGTCATAGAAACTCCAGACTTATTGAATTCATTCAAAATCTTTCTCAAAGGAAATGAGGAACAAAGGAAACTTGTAATGAACTGGATATACGGATTGGACATGCCAGGCATGTCACACAAGTATGGTTTTCCAGAGGAACTCTTAGAGAGGATGTTACAGGAAACAGGATTTGTTGATATTGATATCAAACGGATTAATACCAAATCAGCACATCCCTCGCTTCAAGCTGTTTGCAAGAAACCATTTTCAAGATGGCATCAATTTTTTGCACGTTTTAGGAAGAAACTAGTACAAGCGGACTTGGTGGACCTACAAAATCAGGTTGATGTGATTGATAAAGAAATCCTACTACAGGATCTATTTACTGCTGTTCTAAAGACTAATTCCGCAAAAAAGGTTCTAGTAATAACTTCAACAAGAAGTCCCAAGATTGGCCAGTTATTCATTGAGGAATGTGTTGCAGAAAATCTAGTATCTGAGGAGTATGCTCAAGTACATCTCAGAGTACTAGAGAAACTAGTTCTTCTAGAATTTCCAAAAATAATGACGTATCTATTTCGGGAAATGCCAGTGATACCAGGAAGTCAATCTGAAACATTTGAAACTGTCAAATCGATGTGTGCAAAGTCGGTCAAGAAAATCCTCTCTGGAGAAACAAAAGTCACAGACGAATTAAGAAATGCATCAAAAAAGATGGATATCGAAGTCCAGACCGTTATTTTCTCCAAGACTGTGTTGAATTCCATCTCTCAGAATCAACTCGCATTAGGGGCTAAAGCATTTGCGCAAAATCAGTTTACTGAGGCGATGATTCGTTATGAGAATGCAGTCCGATTTAATCGCGACAATATATTGGCGTACTGGAATCTTGCTCGATTACACATTTTGAATAATATGCAGGAAAAAGCTAGACAGCGTTACGGTGTAACAAAAAGTCTGGTTTCATTGATGCATCCCAAGGTTCAGAAAACTCTGCTTAGAAGGATAGAAACTGAAATTGAACAAACAATGAAGGGAACTCGGAAAAACATTGACCAACCAGTGTTGTCACTATTGAGTTGATTCAGGACGGAAACTTATATCGCACGTTGTGAGTTTGAGAATCTATGACTCTCCTTCATACTGAACTCTGCGATATAATTGGAATCAAACACCCAATACTTCAAGGAGGCATGGGACCGTATAAGACTGAGGCATTAGCAATTGCAGTGGCTAACGCTGGTGCTTTAGGCGTAATTAGTTGCATTGGTATGGCTGCGACACTAATTCCAGAAGCAGCTCCAATTGATGCACAGAGATTATTTGGATCAGACCCTCCAGCCATTATCTTACAAAAATCGATTGAGAAAGTCACAAAGGAGACTCGTTCATCGGGCGGAGTTTTTGGAGTAAATGTACCGGTAGCCGCTGAATTCATTTTGGCATCAAAGATGTTTGTTGAACAGACAATTGAGTCATGTAAGGCGGATTCAGACACGGAACGTTCATTGAGAGTAGTTATCACATCAGCAGGAAACCCAAAGCCATGGTCAGTCCTTAAAGATGAGGGGTTCATTTGGATACATGTGGTACCTTCTGTGTATCACGCAAATAAAGCCGAAACGGCAGGTGCTGACATTATTGTAGCATCTGGACACGAGGGAGGAGCGCATGTTTCTTGGGATCCAGTCCATTCAATGGTGCTCGTTCCAGCAGTTGCAAAGGCTGTGAAGACTCCAGTAGTTGGAGCAGGCGGCTTTTGTGATGGAGCAACACTTGCTGCAGCTCTATGCATGGGAGCTGTTGGAATCCAAATGGGTACTCGTTTCATAGCAACCAAGGAGAGTGATTTTGAGCCAATGTGGAAACAGGCGATATTAAAGAGAGAGGAGCGTCAGACTCTCGTTGGACGAGGTCTCTTTGGACCAATGCGATTCTTGCGTAACAAGAGAGCAGAAGAGATTGTGGAGCAAACATTAGAGGATTTGCCAAACTTCTACTTAGGTGAGCCTCTAGACTCAAATGAGATGATTCTGAAACTTGAACAGACAGGATTCGATGACCTTCTTGATGCGAAAGAGGATACTGCTCTAATGTTTGGGGGAGAAGTATCAGGTCGAATTCAAGACCTACCCACTACAGCCGAGCTCATCGGGAACATAGTTAGAGAAGCTTCGGAGGTGCTTAGTAGAGCACCAAAATTCCTGGTTGGCGAATAAAAGAAGTCAGTGCAAGGAAATAAAGGGGCGAGATTCCTTGATATGATAGCATATTATGCTCTGAGGAGAGATGGGAATGGTCTGGTGGTTTTATGTTCCTAACATCACGTTTGGGGAAGATGCTCTGAGTGAGCTTGAAACTATTCAAGGAAAGAAAGCATTCATCGTTACGGACAAAGTAATCAATAGCCTTGGCCTGGCTGAGAAAGTCTGTCGAATTCTGACAGAGAGGCAATGGGAGGCGGCGATCTGGGATGGTGTGGAGTCAGACCCAAAAGTTTCCACAGTCAAATCAGCCGCAGAAGGTATCAAGATGTTTGGTGCGGACTGGATTATTGCTGTGGGTGGAGGAAGTGTCATGGATACTGCTAAAGCTGCATGGATATTGTATGAGAAACCTGATGTTGAACTCCATGCGTTGACACCATTTGATGTGCTTGGCCTTCGGACGAAGGCAAAGCTTGCATGCATACCAACAACTACTGGTACTGGTTCAGAGGCTACAAAAGCAATCGTCATTCGAGATGATGAAACTGGTAGAAAATTTGCGACTATCAATCCCGAATTGACACCCGATATTGCGATTCTTGATCCTGAATTTGTGGTAGGGTTGCCAAAGAATCTCACAGCTTTTACGGGTATGGATGCATTGACACATGCAGTGGAGGGATATGTTTCTGTTTGGAAGAATGACTTCTCGGATGGTTGTTCACTTCAAGCAGTGAAGATGATTTTCGAGTGGCTCCCTAAGTCTGTTGATAATCTAGCAGATTTAGAGAGTAGGGAAAAAATGCTAATCGCAGCATGTCTTGCAGGGATGTCATTTGGAAATTCACAAGCTGCACTTGCTCACTCTCTCGGTCATAGCATGGGCTCGGTACTTCGAACTCATCATGGAATGTCTGTAGGAATGGCACTACCATACACTATTGAGTTCAATTGTAGAGGTGAAGAGAACGAGGCGGCTGCAAAACTATACACAGAGCTAGCCAGATTGATTGGGATTACAGGGAAAAAACCTGAAACTGTAGCTCTGAAATTTGCAGGAGCTATCAGAGAATTGATGACGAAGATTGGTAATCCACAGAGTTTCAAGGAAGCCAAAATAAAGAAGAAAGACTTCAATGCAGGACTAGAGAACATGGTTGAATTTGCCATGATGGATACAAGCTTGACAATGAATCCGCGAAACATCGACAGTGCAGAGATTCGGAAGATATACAGATACATGTATGATGGAACAATTATCGATTTCTAGGGAATGGTGTGAGAGATGGGTGGTTATCGCGGGAAAATACTCAGAGTTGACCTAAATGCTCGTTCGACATCTGTCACGTCAATCGATGATACAATCTTGAGAGAATTCATTGGAGGAGCTGGATGGGGTGCTCGTTTACTCTATGAAATGATTGACAAAGACACGGACCCACTTAGCCCGGAGAATCCATTATTGTATCTTACAGGTCCATTATGTGGAACAATGGCACCCACCGGTAGTAAGTCAACGTTCTGCTCGAGGTCTCCAAAGACGGGGCTCTTTGGATATAGCACCGTTGGGGGACACCTGGGTGCAGATCTGAAATTTGCAGGTTATGATGGAATCATCTTCAGCGGAGCTGCAAAGGAGCCATCATATCTCCTTGTTGACAATTCGGATGTTGAAATTAGAAACGCCAAACATTTGTGGGGCATGGATACAATACAAGTATGGGAGGAGTTGAAGAAAGAAACTGGTTTCAAGAATGCAGGCATCGCTAGAATTGGTATTGCGGGTGAGAATCTTGTAAAGTATGCAAGTATCATTGTGGATCATCACAGAGCTGCTGGAAGAACCGGCCAAGGCGCAGTTATGGGATCCAAGAAGCTAAAAGCAATAGTGATCAATGGAACTGATCGTAAAGTGCCTGTTGCGGATGATGATGGTCTTAGAGAATATGCTAGTGCACTTAATGAAGATAAGAAAGAAGACCCTACATTCCGGATGTACTCTGACCTTGGAACAGCAGGCTTTACAGATATGGCTAGCATGATGTGGGGGTCATTGCCCGCTGGATACTACACGGTTCCAGATTTTGACACATACAATCTAAGTGGCACAACTGTCAGAGAAACTATCTTGGTAGGTAAATCAGCATGCTATCGGTGTCCTATTGCTTGCGGAAGAGTGATAGAGATACCAGAGGGCAAGTACAAGATGGATAAGTATGCAGGACCTGAGTTAGAGGTGACTGGGACAATGGGCTCACTTATTCTCAACAATAATGTCGAGTCGGTGGCATATGCAAACAAGAAACTCAACATGCTTGGGATTGATACGATTTCTGGAGGAAATACTATCGCGTTTGCATATTATCTCTTCAAGGAGGGAAAGATAACTGCAGAGGACCTTGATGGGATTACTCCAGAATGGGGTGATGTTAATCCCGGAATTGCTTTAGCGGAGAAGATAGCAAAACGGGATGGTATTGGAGACCTGTTGGCTGAAGGATCCTTTGAGTTTGGAGAGAAGTTTGGAGTTTCTGACTTGGCTGTTCAAGTAAATGGTCTTGAGCTACCGCAACACGACCCACGAGGTTTCTCAGGTCATGCTATTGGCTATGCAACATCACCGCGGGGAGCATGTCATATGAGTGCGGACATGTATAATGTTCAGATGGGACAGCCAAACGAAGCGTTCAGGATTGAGAGTGAAGATAGATTCGCTAATGAGGCAGAGCTGGTTGCAAGACTCCAGAACTTTCGTGCTCTTACAAACTCCGTAGTGATGTGCAATTTCTATCCTGCAGACGGAGACCAATTATTGAAGCTACTAAGATTAGTAACTGGATGGGATATGGATATTGAAGAGTTAGTGCAAACAGGTGAGAGAATCTTCACAATGATGAGGTTGCTTAACCTCAAACTTGGTTATGACACAAAAAATGAGAGGCTTCCCTTGCTTGTGTTGAAACCACTTGAGGGAGCTACAGAGGGTCATGTTCCAGACATAGAAGCGCAATTGCAGACATGGTACAAATACAGAGGCTGGGATAGAAAGACAGGAAGACCACCCAAGGATAAGCTTGAGAAATTAGGTCTGGAAGACCTCACCTGAGCACGAGCCTTTTCATATTGGGAAGATTCTCAACAATATCTTTCAGGACTTTGTATAGAATCTCAACATCAATTATCTTGAGACGCTCATCAGGTGTATGAGGATTCTCCAAGCTTGGTCCTATTGAAACCATTTGCATACCGGGTATCTTTGATCCAATT
>PJET01000035.1 GCA_002825515.1 Candidatus Thorarchaeota archaeon MP11T_1
TACCAGCTGGCGCAAAACACGCTGCGATAAGTGCCACGAAGAGTTCCTATCAAAAAGACACGTTCTTGACATATCTGTCCAGATGGCGCAGTTATGGAAATCACTTGGTGGGCATTTCTCAGGCGAGCGTGATATGACCCAAGGTCCGTGGTGCGCCAAGTTACGCTCCCTCCTTGAAGATAGACGAATCACTCAGTTTGGCTTCACACCAGGACCGGAGTTCAATAGCTTGTCCTTGGAAGAAGCTGCTAAAGCTATATTTGAATTTCTTCATGCTCCTTATGAGGATATCACTGGTCAGGAATTCTGAGGATAATCCACCATTGATCCATGACCACGAAACAGACACGTTCCAAAGGCCACCGTCGCGACCGACGCAGGGCCAAAGCGAGCAATTGGACTCGACAGGGAAAGTGTAGCATGGGGAAGCGTATTGGTCATGGACCAGGCGCAGCCCCGCAAGTTGAAATCCAAACCCAAATAAGCTCCTCCAAAGTTCGTGTAGAGAACGGCCGCCTTGTAGTACCTCAGAAAGTTGAAAACCCTTCTGGTAAAAATGATCCTACTCTAAAAGTCCCTCTCGGAGATTTTGAGGATGGATGAAGAATCTCGGAATATTATCAATTACCTCGGAATGGGAAAACCTCCGAAGTTCGAGGTTGGTAAGATGGTTGTTTCATGTTACAACCCGAAGAAACTAGGCATTGTTGAGAGACTAGAACCAATCGCTTTGGGGAGTCCATCTGTGGCGTATTATCGGTATCACATTCATTGGTTATATGATAAACCTTCAGATCATCACTACCTAGCAGGAGAACTTCTTGAGCCTCCGAAGTAAGAGCTATGCCCGCTGAGGTATCGTGGGCTAAAAACCTAGCTTTTTACGCTTCGTTACCTCTTCCTCAACCATCTCCATATCTAGCCCAGCCGTGTCAATCTTCCCTCGGCTGATGTGATAGTGATTCAGGAATCCGGAGTACTCCTTGGGCTCCGCTAGTTTCGTGGTCACTGGGAACCCCTGCGCAGTGCGCGGAAACTTAGGCGGTACATGGGGGAATAGCTCGGTGAAGCCCCACATCAACTGAAGCAGAGAAGCAATTTGAGCTTTAGTTGGTAAATGTACCTTTAGTTTTGTGCCGTGTACCGGCACTACCGCCGTCTCGTGCCCCGGCACATTCCACTTCTTCTGTAATTTGGCCGTGTATTGATCCCCTGACCATGCCCCAGGCATGTAGGATATTTCCACACCTGGACCTAATCCATTACAACCGCCGCCCTGGCTCCAACCGGCATGTTTGATATCCAGGTTCTGGTAAATGGTAGCGAACCCTTTATCGTCACAATCGTCATCAATCATGAAGTTACATGATAGACCACGGGCGATGAGACCGTTGTACATATGCTTAGCGCGGTACGTCACAGACCAATGGACTGTGAACTGTTTCATCTTTGGGGAGAGTTCCTCAAATGAAATATCACGCCGGCTGAATTTGCCCTTCGGATGAAAGTCAAGACCGCCTTCCTCATCCCACTTAACTACTCTGCATCCAATATCAAACGAACGTTCAGCTGCAAAAATTCTAGTATTCATATACTAGAATACGATTCCATTAGTAGGATCTTTCCATATGTCACTAAGCCATCGCCACAAACGCGGCTGAACATATTGCTGAATGTAGGTCCGGTCCTGGGCCTGTTTTCCTGCGTACTGAAGTGCAGCAACAGAGCGTGAAACCCAACTAATCTTCAAAGGATCTTCGTGGTAGATTTTGGTCTTGGGCGTCTCATTTTTGCTGTAGATAGACACGCTTTTGTCGAGTTTATCAGAGAAGTAGCTAGGAAGAGACTCTTCCCTTTCGTTGATAAAATGTTGGACGATTCCCCTCGATGATGCATGACAAGATGCAGTTTTGTGTGGGGTTTGTGAGTATGCCATCCATAGTCGTCCTTTGTTGGCATACCGCACCCAAATATTGGTGCTGCGGGTGTTCAAACCCTCCAATACGATGACTGTATCAATTTGTTTCCAGTCTTCAGATTTCAGGATTTCGTGGATAAAACCCCATCCATCAAGATAAGAAATCAGTGCTACGCGCCGAGGTTGTAGATTTTTCTGAGTTTTAAGTACACCCTTCAGGATGGAGCAGTCTCCACTTTTTCTGTATTCGGAAGCCGCTTTGCGGAAGCCTCTTACTGTTCCCCCACCAGTAGAGATACCTGTGCTGCTATTGATGTTGATTACAGCTGGTGGCTCACTAAATTCCCCCGCTTGCTTGCGACAGCTCATTTTGCCACCACAAGCTAAAGCCGATATGATTACATCTCTCTTAACCATAACTGGAGATATACCACCAAAGTTACTGATTTGTTTGGAGTTTTTCCTGGATGGCTAGCAAGAGCGTGTCTGGCACGGGCTCGCCATCTAATCTTTCAATTGAAAATGGATAAACAGAAATATGGTATTCGTCTCTCGGCTCCCCCAGTTCATCCATAGCTTCGTGTATTTCATTTTTTAATGCTACGAATACACTACTTATAGCATCTTTAATTCTATTGGAATATTTGTACTCGAATTTTCTAATCAAAGAGTTGTAAGGGGATGGCATAAGGACTTCTCATTCGCCTATCAAAATCAGCGATTGTTGAGATTAGACCCTCCTCCAAAGGAATCCTCGGCTTAAAACCCAAAAGCTTCTGAGCTTTTGTTATGTCCGGACGACGTTTCTTCGGATCATCAGCTGGCAAAGCCTTGAAGTATATACGTGAACTAGATGGAACTGATCTTGACGCAATGATCTCTAGTATTTTCTGAGCCAGGTCTAGAATTGTAATCTCACTAGGATTACCAAGATTGACAGGTCCATCTAGCTTAACAACATTTGCCGCCATGAATAACCCATCAATCAAGTCATCAACATAGCAAAGAGATCTAGTTTGAAAGCCATCTCCGAAGACTGTAATTGGTTGCCCTTTCAGAGCTTGAACTACGAAGTTACTCACAGCTCGTCCATCATCAAAAGCCATGCGCGGACCATACGTATTGAAGATACGCACGATACGAACATCCGCCCCTTTTCGGCTGGCGTCCATGAGCATGGTCTCGGCGGCGCGTTTCCCCTCATCGTAACAAGCTCTCTCCCCAATTGGATTTACGTTCCCCCAGTACTCCTCTCTTTGGGGATGCATCAAAGGATCACCATACACCTCTGACGTGCTAGCATGGACAATCCGAGGTATACCGTGTCTACCGCTCCATTTACGAGCCCAAAGAAGGATACGATGAACTCCAAAAATGGACGTTGTTAATGTTTTGTATGGATCTTTTTGATACTGAACTGGAGAAGCAGGGCACGCTAGATTGAAAATAACATCTATATCTGGGGGAATAGAAGATAGACTTCCATTAGAGCCCCAATCATCTCTGACATCCCTGAGATAGAAATGGAACCTATCTGATTTTCTAGCTTCTATTAGATTGTTTCCCGATCCTGTTGAAAAATCATCCAGTGCATGGACCTCATATCCCTCGTTTAGTAAGCGGTCACAGAGGTGAGATCCAATAAACCCAGCTGCGCCGGTAACAAGAGCTTTACTCCTTTACTCTTCATCTGCTTTACTCGTCATCTGGCAAATCGTACACGGTGACGTTAATGCTACGCTTCAGAAGTTCTTGTTCAATTAGAGGTTCCACTTTGTCCCAGGTTCCTCCAGCAAGGCCGCAACCAATTCGAGGCATATGAACAGCGGCATTGTACTCACTGATTTCATCGCCAGCCTTGGATAGGCATTGTTGCAGCGCCTTGTAGTCGATAGGTATTGGATTCTCCTTATTGACGACGCCGTTTTGTGCCACCATGTTAATAACAACCAAATCACTGAGAATCTGGATGCTTTGGATATCGCCTAGATTGAGCTTCCCGTAGCGTTCACGCCACCATTTGCGATACTCAGTTTCGACCTTTGGCCAACGTCGAGCTAGAGCACCGGAGAATCCAGCACCGTACTTGCCCTCGTTGTTGACGATTTGGAGAATATAACGGAGGTTACTTCCTTGAGGAATGGTCGCATCACCCTTCGCAAAACGAAGAAGTCCTTTGGGATTATGATCACTTGGCTTTCTCATGTTATTTCCTTCGGTAAATGATTCGACCAAGTTCTACATCAACCTTATCGCCCTCTACAACTTTAATATTGTTAGTTCTCATCTTACCAGATAGTTGGCAGAGGATAGTTTTCTCCTCACCTTCTATATCCAGAAGTACGGAGAAGAAGCCATTACCTCGGGCAGCTTGTACTATCCCATTAATTTTGGGTTTGTCAGATGGCACTGTATCCGCTCCTGCAATTTAGCATTACTGGAGGGATACCCAGAGGCCCACGCCTCCTCGATCTCAAAACCCTTGGGATACTTGACTTTTAATGAGGTCATTATCTGGCGAGAGTATATTTCTACATACCCAGATGATATATATCGAAGGGCTTTATATCCCAATAACGTGGAACTCATATTGTATTGCCATATTTCATCTTTAAAATAACAACTACGAAGAGTTCCATCATCACCCAAGAAGTTTAGAAGCGTCTGATTTTTACCAAAGAGAGCTAAGACCCAGTAGCTATTTTTAGCAATCAAATACGGTGATGCTTTTCTGAAGACATCTTTGGTACAGGTACTTTCTTCTCTGGCGGGGTAGACTTGGACAGATTTATTCTTAGCGATCCTGAGACGATTTCCTTCTGCATCGACCCAGAGATGCCAGTCTTCTTTAGGATTGAGACCTACGATGTCTACGAGCAAATCAAAAGGGGAATTTAGAAATGCGCGTGCACTCGCTATTGCACGTTTCTTCTGCATAATTGAAGTTCGTTGGAAATATGGTAGTATGGCCTAGTTATAATCTTATGGCGTGTTCTCTTCTCACGCTGATGAACTATGGCAATCCATTTTTTCTGTTCTTGAGTGAAGTAAGGCCAACGAGAATGTGTATGCGGAGGGTTTTCGCTGGTAATGATACCATATGTGCGTTCGGCATTATTACAGAATTCGATCATTTGGAATCCCGGAGGATCGTTATACTTGTACTCATCATTCCAAAGGAACTTATAGAGCTGAACAATTTCGGAATACTCTAAATCAAATAGTGGAAAGATATCAGCTAATGCACTTCCGATTTTGCTGTAGTCTCGGTAGTACAAGCCGTAAGTCCTATCAATTGGACCAACTATCAAGCCATTATGTTCACTGGCATAGTAATGACACTCAGCAAAGCCCTCTGTGTTACTGGTAGGAGGATGAAGATAATTGTGTTTTTTGAGTCCGCTGTGAATTTTCGTAGCCTCTATACACAGGTGAGTTACAATCGCATCCTGGCGCGACCCTTTGTTGTTAGTTACAAATACAGCTTTACCGTACTGCTTGGCATAATCGGCCAACCACTTAGCAAGATGCTCAATTAGCAACCCCTCATTTACTATCATCCAACACTCCAATCGGGATTATCCATATCAGAGGCAGCGCGCACAAATGCGACTGCTACTTTTCTTGGATCTATACCCGCTTCTTCGCAAAGATCTATCATCTTATCTTCATCGGCGGGTAAACCCAACTCGATGAGCTTGCGCCTGACATGTCGATCAATGGGGAAACTGGGAACTTTGAGTGCATCCCGGCAGAATAGTGAGATAACTTTAGTAGAACTTGAGCCTACTAGACTCAACATGATTCTGCGGCCGATTGGCGGTTTACGAGCGCAGAATATATCAAAATCAGATTTCTTCCAGGCGCTATTTGGATCGGTGAGGTTGTACACCGCTGTTTTGATGAAGCTTCTCTGCCATTGTAGCGGGTACATCTGGACAATCTCATCTTCTGAAAGAGAGACCAGATCACGTCCATTCAGAATCTTGAGAGCGCGTCCTTGGATGTTCTTGCGACGATTGAACTTCCATGGACCTGCTCCTATACAAATGACAAAAGCATCCGAGAAACTACGGCCCCGAAGCCAACCAAATGGCGTTGCTAAGTGCTGATTTTGTTCCCAGAAATCAATGAGAGTTTCGACCTGCACTGCCGCCTCTCCCTTTGTGCGTCAATCTACGCTGAATAGCTTTTCTCTTCAGCATTTTGGGAGTCTTCATCTTGCGCTTTTCTGCTTTACGAAGCTTGCGAGCAACATGGCGCTTAAGCCTCATAGTTGGTGATTTGTTATTTCTCATCTAGTTCCTTTTACTGCATTCTTAGCAACGGAATCCACTAGACCTTGAAGATCAAGGTTTGTGGTCTCGGGAAGCTTGACATCCTTGAATATCTCTAAAGCATCGTTAGCTACTTTGTGGGCTTCAGATAGTATACCATTGGCTGTTAGATTAAGATTATGCGCTCTGCATAGAGCTGTGTAAGCGTTATTGAAAGCATGAAACCACACTTGGTATTCCTGGTATGTCATGATATCGGTAATGTCCTTGGTTTGAAGTCTGGAATGAGACCGGCTTTAACGATTCTTATAAGAGCCTTACCAAACTTCTCAGAGTTCAAACCTTGGTAGACTTCATCTGCATCTGCTTTTTCGCACCCAATAGATCTGATCGTGAAAGTGTAGACTTCTCCATCATTGATGTAGACTTTCCAACCCGAATCATACTTGTTTACTGTACCATCAGGGTTGTGAGATTTGACAAACCTTGCCTTGTATTTGGGACTTTTCATACATCGTCCTTTGGTAGAACATTTTCCGCTAATACACCAGCTACCCTGTAGTCAATTCCAGGGTGCTTTACAATGATACCGCCAGAAAGCAAACGAGAAGCAACCTCTCTGATATCAGTGAAGCTGGATAGTTCTCTAAACTTCCATTCCTTTAGAAAGGCGAAATGCTGGTCAAGCACTAGTTGTGCTTGTTCAATCAAATCATTCCACTGCTCGGAGTGATCTTCTCTCATCCATTGACCAAAAGTCTTATCTTCTGGGACGTTTTTACACACCGTGTTCCAGTCACTCAGATCGACCATTACCATTCTCCTCGCATCCACTTCTTAAGCTTCCAAGTCTTACCAGTGCGATGGTCCTTTACTTGATCATCTTGCAGACGATAAGTACGAATCTTATCTCCGCGCATGCCTGAACCCACTTGCTCTTTACGAAGCTTCTCGCGGTCCTCTCGATATGCTTTTGACTTCCGGCCACCAATTTTATCTGCCAGAATTTTCAGAGCCATTTCTTTGCTCTGGTGTTGACTTCGCATATCGATTCTTACGCTAGTTCCTGTTGGTTTGTGGACTGCTGTGATACAGCTTTCCGTTCTGTTTCTATGTTGCCCGCCTGGGCCGGATCCTCGACTAGCTCTTGTCTCGATTTCACTACCATCGAGCACATAAATCTCATCTACTTCAGGATCGAGCACAGCAACAGTTACAGTACTGGTGTGCACACGCCCACGTTTTTCAGTGGGAGGGATTCGTTGCCAACGATGGCCACCCGCTTCATCTTTGAAGAGAGCTTTCGCTCCATTACCTTTGAAGAGTACTGTGAGAATACCGGGCTGACTCTCTAGGAGTTCAGAGTCAAAGTCCCCTCCGATCTCCCGCCTTTACATAGGCTGACAGCATATCTTCGCACAGTAACTTCGAATCTTGGCCTCCTTCGGCCGCCCTAATTTCGATTACAACAGATTCCATTTTTCTACTCCTAGATGTTGAATCCGGTCGGGGATGCGAGAGTCGAACTCGCCAACGCTAGTTCCCAAAACTAGTCGCCCACCCCGAGCGCTATCCCCGATTTCAGTTTTAGTTCTCCTGCATGAACTGCGGCGTGACAACATCTGCACAACAACACACAGTTTTTAAGTTCCTTTTCTATACGCTCCCATGCCCAGCCTCTCGATGATGCAAAATTCGGATCTTTTTTGGTTGGATCTAAATGGTGAACATCTAAAGCGCACTTAAATCTACTATACCCACATTCAATACACCTACCACCAAGAAATTCTCTCACCCGGTTTTTTTGCTTTTGACCATATGTCAGCGTGTACTCGTTATGACATTTACCACAGATTGATCTTTTGTTTCCGTAGAATTTTTCTGGACGTGTCTCGCCACATTTGCATTTGCATCCTAGAGCTTTCTTCGCATCACGGGGAAGTTTTCCACCCGGACCTCTGAACAGTTTAACTCCCTGTTTCTTAATCCAATACCTAATAGTAGATGGGCTTTTACCTGTTATCGTAGATATTTCCCGAACCGTATGTTTCTCGCTAGCTAGCGTTCTCAACAATTCTGTATCCATAACTCAATACAGAATTATTACTTGTT
>PJET01000235.1 GCA_002825515.1 Candidatus Thorarchaeota archaeon MP11T_1
TCTCTAAGACAAGAGTCTATACAGTCACTTCTGATGTTTCCTGATACCGCAAGTAAGTCTAGGTAGTCATCTTTCATTGGTATGTCTTCGAACGTTCCATCTAAAACTGAAACTTCACCTAAATCCAGATTCGTGTTGTTTTCTTTTGAATGGATGGCATATAGATTTCCATCTGGAAACTCTTGTTGAAGATTTTCTATGAGTTTCTTTACGGGTCCTGAGAATCGAGTAGCTGCGTAAGCCAAATTTGCTTTCTTTGGCAACTTCTCTATCAGTAAGTCGCTCACCATATTGAATACACTAAGCTTAGGTGGAAGACTGAGAAGGTATTCTGTATAAAATTCATGAACTGTCTTGATGGCGTTGAGAAGTATTTTCTCGCGTGCATCATCACCCTTTCTTCCCGTTCGATAAACACGTCTTTTTGGCCCGTTCTGACTTTTCTCCCATCGATCTTTCAGAAGGCCATCATCCTTCATTTCTGATAATACGGAATACAAGCGTCCGATACCCACAGTGATTTTTCTCTGCTCTAGTTTCTTATGTACCTCATACCCGTAGAATTCTCCTTTCCCTGCCAGTCTCAAAATGGCTGTCTTGAGTTCTGGTGTTTTCATATCTTGTCTTACCCCTTAGGGAATGCTGTTGACAAACATATTTAACCATTGTTAACTATACACAATGAACTAGTCTGCAAGTTGGTGGTTAAAAATTGACGGACGCAGAAGAAATTGCAAGCATGGTAATAAGTCTTCGAAAGGAAAAACGTCTAGATGAAGCTGAGAAAATACTATGCGATGCAATTCGTGACGATGAGAATGCATGGCAACTCTGGAATCAATTAGGACATGTTCTTGTAGCCATTGGTGATTTCTCTAGCGCTGCTTCTGCTTTTGAAACTGCTACAAACCTCAATCCAGATGGTTTCTGGCTATGGCTCAGCCTAGGAAATACAATGAAAGCGCTCGATGAAATTGATGGAGCAATCAAAGCGACTCTCAAGACAACAAAGATAGTGTCTAGTCATAACGAGAAAGGGTCAGCTCTTTACAATCTCGGATGTTATAACTGTCTAGCTGGAAAACATGATGACGCCATTGAGTATTTGGGCAAAGCTTTCGATTTGGATTCGCACATCCGCTATTAGGCTCGCGAAGATTCTGATCTCTCATCAATAAGGAGTGATGAGCGATTTTCCAGATTGATAGAGGATGACTGATTATCGCACCTTCGGTCTTGGTAATGGTTTTCGTTTATGTTCTGATTGCCTAATCATCTTCATTACTTTACTTACCTTGCTCTCAGTAATACCCCATTTGACAATTTCATCCTTCTTCATTCCTTTCTCTAAATGCAGAAAGAGAATGCTATCAAGCTCTCCATATGTCAATCCCATTTCCCCCTCATCAGTCTGACCTGGCCACAATCCCGCAGAGGGTATCTTCTTCACAATTTCTTTGGGAATGCCAATGTGAGTTGAAAGATTTCGAACATTAGTTTTGTAGAGCTCTCCAATAGGTAATATATCCACTCCACCATCTCCGTACTTGGTAAAGTATCCAACCATTATTTCGCTCTTGTTTCCAGTTCCAAGTACTAATCGGTTTTCTTGATTCGCCCGAGCATACCATGTTGTCATTCTCAATCTCGCTGTAAGATTACCAAGAGCAACCCTATCTAGAGAAAGTGAGCTGTATGCTGAAACCGCATCTCTAAGCTCGAATAATTCATGCTTCATTCCAAGTGATTCTGCAAGCTCTCGAGCATCTGCTACATTCTGAGCATCCTTCTCTGCATCCACTGGTAGCATGATGCCCAAGACTCTCTCAGGTCCGATAGCTTCACAGGCCAGTGTTGCTACTAGGCTCGAGTCGATTCCTCCACTGAGTCCAAGAACCACACCCTTTACTCCGATACCTGCCACATAGTCCTTAATGAATTCAACAATAATCTTGCGTGGCTTCTCGTAGTCGTCAAGTTTCAGTCCCTCTGGAAGATCCATAGAAATTCCTCATACTGACCTCTGTGAGCCTGCTTTTTTACATTACTTGAGGGGTAATCTTGTCCTATACTTCATGGACTAAGCAATAGAGTTTCAATCAGGAAGTAGAAGAAGGATGCATTACCGATATAGAGAATCATCACTGTGAAAGCACCGATTATTGCCATCCATATCTTCTTCTCTTTTACCATGTTATAGCAGATGAATGTGGAGAGTCCCAGTAGTAACTCTGGAACTACAATATACCATGCTAGATTCCCAGTCATACCAATTACAGTCGCAGACCAAGAGGGTAGGTTCACCAATGTCAACTCAGCTAGGACAAATATCAGTACAGAAACGACAGATACGATGCCATATGCCAATCCCAGCGATTTTCTGTTCTGAACCTCTTTCCCAATGAACACGATGATGAAGAAAGGAATTGACCATAGCCCTGCCATATATATCGGAATTGCGCCACCAATCATCGGGAATCCATCGTCAGGAAACTGGAGGGCTCCCAGAGTTTCAGCAAGATACCAATCGGGAAAAACCATTAGGAGATTCAGAATGAAGACGAAAATCCAGATGCTCTTCCAGTCATCATATCCTTTGGCAACGAACTCCACAACGATCAATACATTGTAAACCAACACTAGCACGAGCATCTTCCCACTAATGGTCGCTGTAGGAATAGGGACTAGTAGGGTAACAGCTGCAAGTATTGCGAAGATTACATGAATAAGAATGAAATCCCTGATTTGCTTCTCTTCGAAGAACTGCATGGGGAGATTTGCCTATATCCAACCCTATAAACTTGGGGGGAAGAGGATTATAGGTTGTAGGATTCCTTAAGGAATCTAATGAGATCTGATTTCATCTTACTAACATGTTCTCCTAGCCATACCAAATGCCCTACATTTTCAAGTCTGTACAGTCTAGCATTGGGAATTAATGAGGTTGAATACTCTGCATTAGTAAAGGGAACATCTTTGTCAGCAGTTCCATGAATCACAATTGTAGGGCAACGAATATCCGAAAGATCCCCAAATGTCACACTCTCAACTTGTTTGAGGTCATTGTTCAGTCCAATCATTCTTGGACTCATCGGACAGTGGGCCCGGATGCATCTCTTGTACCAAGACACTTGTTCAGGAATGGCAACCACCTGTTTCACATATCTGTCCCGTTTATGGGTATCAAGGCTCACAATTTCCCTGAACATCTCCTTCAATGACCTAGCAGGCCAGCGCCTCGTCAGTATCTCGAATAACCATGCCCCTAAATCTGAAGTATATTTGGTCAAGAATATCTTACCAAGTATGACCTTTCTTTGACTATCACTGTCAATATAATCCTGGGTGACTGCAGACACCAAGACCAGAGCCCACACTTTTTCTGGGTATCGCAGAGTGAAGTGTAATGCCACAGAACCTCCAGCAGAGGTCCCAAGAACTGCAACCTTTGATATACCAAGTCGAACCAACAGTGCTTCAATAGCGTCTGCCTGTTCTTCATGGGTTTCCCCTGTACTGAGAGGCGTGCGGAGATAACCGGGTCTCGAGATTGCCAAAACTGAGAAACCTTCACGAATCCATATCTCCGCATCAAGCAAGCTCTGGTCATATCCTCCAGCAGCTCCATGGAGTAACATGAGGACAGGACCCCTTCCCTTTAGTACATACTCAACTTCACCCCGTGAAGTGTTAGCAATCTCACTATTGTTATTGAGAGTAGACAATAGACTTCGTTTCCAGCGTCTGAATGTTATCACACTCCAGACTAGTAGTAATAGGATGACTTTAGTTCTCATCTATTTCATTCTTTGCCAGAGTCCAAGTCTGTAGATTAAGAGGACTCGAGAATGTTTGACTCTTCTGCTATTTGGACTCTCTAAGGAATGCAATGAGATCTGAGTTCATCTGAGAAACGTGTTCTCCTAACCATACCAAATGCCCTACATCTTCAACTCTGTACAATCTCGCATTTGGTATTGAATTGGCTGAAAACTCAGCATTCGAAAATGAAACATCCAAATCAACTGTTCCATGAACGATCATTGTTGGACATTTGATTTCTTCCAATGATGTAAAGACCACCCTTTCCAGTTGTTCGATATCGTTGTTAAGACCAATCATTCTTGGGCTCATTGGACACGTGGTGCGGACAAATCTCTTGTACCATGTAACTTGTTCAGGGATGGCCGTCACTTGTTTCACATAAGCATTCAGCTCGTCAGAATCTAGACCAACAGTCTGCCCAAATGCTACTTTCATTGATAGAGATGACCAACGTCTGGTCAGGATTTCATATATCCAAGCCCCAATGTCAGCTGCTGTGTTAGAGAGGAATATCCTGGCAAGAACAGAATCCTTCGCGTCCTCCCTTACACTGAATTCTTTGCTGACAGCTGCCATTAGAATAAGAGATCTGACCCTCTTTGGATGTCGTTTTGCGAACTGTAGAGCCACTGGACCTCCCGCAGAAGCACCAAGAACCGCAACCTCTGATATCCCCAAGCTCTCCAGTAGTGCTTCAAGCGCGTCTGCCTGTTCTTCAAAGGTCACTCCTACACTCAGAGGTGTTCGAAGGTATCCCGGTCTGGAAACAGACAGTACTGAGAAACCTCCTTCATTCCACACTCCAGTTTCAAGCAAACCTTGGTCATAACCTCCTGGGCCTCCGTGCAGAAATAATACAACTGGACCATCTCCTCTGATAGCATACTCGATATCTCCAGCTGATGTTTTTGCGATTTCGCTGTTGTTTTCCAGTTCCAAGATTAGAATTCGCTTCCAACGTCTGAAAGTCACGATTATCCATACAAATACCAAAAAAGTGAAGACAAGGGAGATTTCAAACAACATACTTTGATTCTCATATTTTCGGGCATATCTTTCTTTGCAATGAAAGAGATTGCTAAGACTTATCAGCGCTCGCAACAGGAATCCGCCAATATTGTCTGCAACCACTACTTTGTTTTTGCAGGTCAATAGCACGCTAAAGAGGAGTTAAATTTGTCAGAAAAACTGGGGCAACTTGACTTAGTATTTGTCGTAGACAATACTGGATCAATGGGCCCATACATTCAGAACGTCAAGACCAAAATTCTAGAGATTATTCGTACGATAAAGAAAGAGGAGATGGTTCATAGACTTCGAGTCGGTCTTGTATCTTACCGAGACCACCCTCCTGAAGAAACCACATATGTCACTCAGAAATATGAACTCTCACCTGACACCTCCAAGATTGAAAGTTATGTGATGCAGATGGACGCATCCGGCGGAGGTGATGGACCTGAGGCTGTTTCAACAGCGCTTCAGGTAATGAACAAGATGGAGTTTCTTAATGAGTCCGCAAAAATCGCAGTCTTGATTGGAGATGCACCACCTCACGGAGTTGAGAATGGAGACCGCTGGCCACAAGGAACACCAGATGGAGCGAAATGGACTGAGGAGGTCAAAAGAGCCTTTGTTAAGGGAATTGTAATTCACACAGTTGGTTGTTTCCCTGAAATCGCCAGCTATGAAAAAGCTGTACAAACCTATGAGAAGATTGCTGCAGACTCACAGGGAAGATTCATACCACTTGAAAAGGCAGAGCTCCTTGTCAACATCATTACTGGACTAGCAGTTGAGGAGATTGACAAATTAGCTATACAGAAATCAATCCTAGAGGACCTTGGTGTCAACATGGAAGAATTTCCAGCAGACGAAGAGTTCACTGAGGAAAAGATCTCAGAGATTGTTGCAAAGGTCCAGGCGAAAGGTGTTAAAAAACGAGCCATGGCTGAAAGGTCTGCCGCAGCCCCAGCGGCTAGTCGTGAAGACCTATTAGTTGAGGAACAGGAAATTGATGAGGCTGATATCCGAGAGGCTGTACGGCAGTTGAAATCAAAATCTAGAAAATAATGTCTTAAGGTGCTGCTCTTACAGCACCACTCCTTATTTGTAGGATTGAAACTTTTCCAGACTCTACAGACTTTGTAGAGAGTATTAATCTCAATTCAATCTTTTTTCTGCGCTTGTTCTTTTACTCGTCTTCGATGTCACTTTTCTTGGATCCCATTTCT
>PJET01000013.1 GCA_002825515.1 Candidatus Thorarchaeota archaeon MP11T_1
ACAGATCGATAGTCGAATGACATCGCGATTTTTTCCTGCCTCAGCTAATGTGGACAAAGATCGCTATCCGGATATTGATGCGATTGAAGAAATCTTAATTCATACAGGGTTCACCAGAGTTATTCCAAAGACCTACCAATTCAGACCCACAAAACTTGGAGATGAATATCTAAAAACTGTGGAAAATCGTGGCTACTCTATGCTACACAAGATTAGTCAGGATGATTACGAGCGGGGACTGCAAGATCTGAAAGCAGCCTTTGCTAATGGCGAAGAATTGACCTATTCCGCAGACTATTCCTTCGTATGGGCTAGCAAAGAATGAATCCTATTCTACAATAATCTCTACGGTACACTTACTCTCCAAAGTTCCTCTAAAGATCTTGCTGACCGTCAGTGTTGTCGTTCCAATCGCTACTGTTTCGAAAAACCATGTTCCTTTTTCTGCATCTCCACCTGTCCAACCAGGGTATTTCATTTTCTCTGGATGCAGATATTCAGTTTCGGTGCGGATGTGCTTGAGAATTGACTCATCTCCAATTTCAAACTCCATATTCTCCCCAACAGAACCATGACGATGGAACTCAAAGGATACTATCGTATCCAATCCTATTCTCACAGCATCTCCATTCCTATGACACTCAATCCTTCTGACTTCTTTCTCATCTGGTTTCATACAATCACCTACTCACCTAGCTGTTGAGCTATTGATTTCCTTCCCTTTATACCTCTGTAAACGATGAATGCCACTACCAGCACCATCGCTCCGCTTACTGCGATAATCAACAGAGTTGTTGTTTGAAATCCACCCTCCACAATTGTTGGCATTCCTGGATACCAGTGCACGAATATCACATCTATGAGGTCATTTCCAAGAGTCGAGTATCTATGCCTGAGATAGCTGAGAGTGCCATTTTCTTTCTCATACCGCATCTCGACATGTACTGCGATCTCACCACCTCCAGAAGATGATATGATGCCACTCCCAATTGTGCCCCATTCTTCTTCTGTGTCAATCAATGTGAGTTCCTCGGTTTCTGTGATATTTTCGATTTCTTCAAGAAACTCCCAATCACCAATTGGTATTACCAAACCTGTGAGATCTGACGATATGATTGCAGAATCATTAATTCTCAGAAGATTACTATATGAACGAGGCATTTGTTCTGATTCGTTAATCATGGCTTCAATAGAATCAAGGTGGTCTATCTCTAGAATGACTTTCTGGCCTGGTATCATATCAACCAAAAACGGCAGTTGGGCTTCTATGAACGCTCTATTGTAGATATCAGCGTAATACGCCCTTTGCAGAACATAAGTGAACTCCTCGCCTGGTTCTACTCCCCAATCAAGAGAGTTGTTTGATTGAGCAAGGGCTTGATTGGTCATTGGAATAATGAGTATTATCGCGAATAGAATGGACGCAAGGAGTTTGGATTTCATCTCGATTAACTAGCCTACAGTTTGTTGTAATGAAGGTATTCATACCTGAGGAACCTCAGAGTATTTCCAACAGGTCTTTGATATGTTCAATGACAACTGTGTCTGCAGATATCTTCTCCTCCTCATCTGGGTCACACCATGTCAGGAGGATTGGAATCATACCCGCACGTGTCGCAGCCACTACATCGTTTTCAACGATATTTCCAACATATGCGCATCTATGCGGGTTGGCTCCAAAATCAGCTGCAACTCTAATTAACAAATAGGGGGAAGGTTTTCGATAACCAGGTACATTAGTATACTCTATCGCATCGAATAGATACGAAATTCCAGAGTCCTCTAGGAGATTACTAGGGTCTGTGAACCTGTTTGAGGCGATTCCCAGCTTGAATCCTCGATTCTTCAGTTCTTCTAGACACTCTTTACAGCCTTCCATAAGTTCAAAGCTTGCTGTTTCATGGAAATCATCCCAGTGTTTCTGATACTCCAGCACTATATCCTCTCGATCCTCGACTCCCAAACCTGCCAAGAGAATCCTATCGTACTCTACCCAGTGTTCATGTTCGGGTTTCCAATGGACATCTACATCATTTTCTAGCATATAATTCGTAAGCCAATCATGAGGTTCTTCTATTGCACGAAGTATATACTCATCAGAAAACTCGTTACTCTTACCAATTCCTGCTGCGCTCAGAAAGTTCCTTGTGAGGCCGCACATGTCCGAAACTGGTCTATAGAGGGTTCCTCCCAGATCGAAGATTATTCCACTGATGTTGTTCAATTTCATGACTTGAGGATATCTAACAAATACACACTTGTATCCATCGCATCGGGTCTTGTCAGGTATCTCAACTCTTTTCAGTGATTTATCAAGTGAATGAGTGACGAATTATGGACTCTGTTGATGCTTCTCTTCGTGCAGTTGACCAACATCTAAAGTTGAACCCAAATGACGCTTCAGCTTGGAATGCTAAAGGCGTCTTCCATGCACAAAAAGGCGATTTTGGAGAGTCTCTAAGGAGTCTTGACAGAGCGTTACAGATTGATCCCAATTTAGCCCCAGCACATACGAACCGTGGTCGAGTACTATTAGCACTTGGTCCACAGAAAGCAAAGGAAGCTCTTGACTCATTTGAAACTGCACTAAAGTTGATACCTAATGATGCTCAGATTCTATATGACAAAGCTTCAGCTCTGCATACATTAGGACGTACCGAGGAAGAACTGGAATGTATACGAAAAATAAGCGAGTTTGCAAAAAATGAGTGGGGCGTGTGGGTCCGAATAGGTGACATAGAGCTAGAACTCGGTCGATTTGAACCTGCAATCAAAAGTTATGATACAGCTCTTGAGTTGAAAGATGATTTAGTTCCGGCATATATCCGTAGAGCAATCGCTTTGGGGATGTTGGAGAGGTGGAAGGACGCAATCAAGTCTGCAGAAAAAGCTACCAAGATTGACCCAGATAATGCAGAGGCTTGGTTAATTCGTGGTGATGTTTATCTTAAAGCAGGAAAGAATAACTCTGCTATGAAGGCTCTCAAGAAAGCCTCAGAGTTGGATCCTGAAGATGCCTCTGTCGAGAACACAATGGGCATGGTGGCATACAAGGATGGTAAACTCCAAGATGCTGTGAAACACCTTCGACGAGCCATCATCCGAAAAAAGGAGTATCCAACTGCATTACGAAATCTTGGACTTGTTCTTATGGAGCTCGAAGACTGGGCTGAAGCAGCTGCGACTTTAGAGAGTTATACCTCCTATGTGAAAGATGATGCAGATATGCATGACGCAAAAGCAACAGCCTATGCCCGATTGGATGATTTTTGTTCAGCCTTTGAAGGTTGGGACCACGCTCGCAAATTGTACAAGAAGGCTGGAAATGAATCTGAAGCAGAGCGGGTAACTATGCTCGGACGTGCGGCTCGAATCAATTGTAATAGGCAAAAGAAAGCTGCTAAGGAAGAACGAGATCGCGAGAAATCATTGAAACGATTCTCGGACCGACATGAGATAAGAAGGAAGAAAGAGAAAAGAAAGTGATTGACTAGACTGAGAACCCGTAGGCTTCATCAGCTCCTTCAAAATCTCCCAGTTTTGTTAACAAATCCCCAATTCTTTTCCATGCATCTTTGTGGGATGGATCTAGATTGACCGCTGAACGATATGCAGCAGCAGCTGCAACAACATATCCTTTCCACTCTAGAAGTCTTCCATAGAAGTACCATCCCTCAACATCATATGGTCTTTCCAAAAGCATCATACCCATCATGTCCATTGCAAGTGTTGGAATGAATGGCACTGTAAGTGCTAGGAAAATACCTGTACCGATTATCACTAAGAGAGGGAGCATGGCACGTATCTAAACAATCAATCACTTTTCTGCTTTGTCAAACAGCAAAGATTTGATAAAATGGTCAATTCGAAATCGATACTCTGTTAGTCCAATATACCAAGGCCCCTCAAGTCCAAGTGCATCTTGAATCTCTTGAATTGATCTCCCTTCCTCATGGAGTTTCATTGCTCTTTTTTGAATGTCCAGAATGAAATCAATTCTAGCTTGGATATGCTTCTTTGGAGATGGAACAGGTCCTTTGTGGGCATCGAAAAGAATCTCGATGTCCATATCAGCTATTTTCTGCATTGTAGTAACCATGACTGGGATGTTCTCTTCTGGCATTGCTATGAATTTGTGAGTCGGGAGTGGAACCGCGTCAGCCGAAAAAAGCCATTTTTGATGAGGCTCATAGAATCCAACCATGTGTTGCCAATGACCAGGAAGATGAATCACATCAAACTCGAAATCCCCGACAGAGAACTCTGATGGTAGTTTCTCAACATCAGCAAGCGGCTCTGGTTGTCCCCATACAAATTGAAAGAATTCTGGATAGGTTGGTGGACTCTTGAGAATATCGATATCCGGTTCAGCTGCATAGATTATTGAATCAGGTACGAAAGCAGAACATCCGCCGTAATGATCCTCGTGTGGATGAGTAACATAAATCTCTTGGACCTCATTCGTGGCTGCATATTTCTTTATATCATCAAGAGCATTGGGACAACCTGAATCAATCAGAATGTTACCAATGCGATACGAAATGGCCCACATAATGGGATTTCTATCTTCCATAGCTGTCGCAGTCTTGAGGAGAGTCACATCCTCGTTAAAGGATTCCACTTCAAACATAAGGTTGGTTAAAACAACGCACGACTTGTTTCCTTCGGTTCTACTAAGCAGCTATTTATTGCCTCACTAAGATTGGGGGTGCAAATTTTCGTAGCCGTTTCAATGCCAGGACCTTGTCTTGTCTGCCCACCTTTGAATCATTCAAAGCTTGCTCCATGAACTCAATTGCTCTATCATAGTCCTTTCGTGGAACTGGAAATGGCACACCATCCTTTCCACCAAAGGCGAAGCACATTCTAACTGGGTCGGCCCAAGAAGCAGGTGTACCAAAAATCATTTCCGAGATAAGTGAAAGTCCCCTTATGGTGGCTGGACCTATCCCACTCATGAAAAGAAGTTGTTCGTAGTCCGAGGGTTGAGTTTCATAGGCACGTCGTACAGCATCCCAGTCCATTCTAGTTGGCATGACCTTGTATGATGGTAATTCTTGATGTGAGCCATCTCCTTCTATCCATGGGATGAGTGTGGATTGTCCATATGACTTGACATCCTCAAAATACCTCCTGATACGCGCAGGTTCCTCTTTTATTATATCCACACTGATCTTCCGACAAGCTACAGAGTTCTTTGAAGTCATGTCAAGAGCTTCATCTCTTACTTGTCCTGAAATCAATCCAGAGTGAGGTTCATCTATCAAACTTTCAGTTGTAGAAGAAGACCAATGATATCTTCTTGCATCAGTACTCTCATAGTCCATACCCTGTTGAACCACAGTCCAGCGTTCCTCAGAATCTACAAAAAACACATGTTGATAGAGATGGTACCCGTCTTGTACAGCTGCATTATCTACCTTGGCAACTGACCTGCTAATATCAACAAGCCCTGCTCCATCGAGACCATAATCCTCCAGCGCTCTAAGCTGAGCAGGAACTTTTCTAGAAGCTATTCCTTTTCCTCCCACTCCTAACATTCCATGGCTTTCAAAGTCTAGGGCAGTCTTAAGCACTCCACAGGTGACTGTTGTAGATCCAGAGCTATCCCAATCATAACCAAGAACATTGGAGAGCGCTTGGAACCAGACAGGGTCTGCGAGTCGTTCTAGCAGTTCAGCTGTTCCGAACTCATCCACAATGAACTCGCATAATGCGCGAGCCATTGGTATCATCCGTTTCACTAACCAGTGCGGTGCTTTACCAGGATGCAGCTTGAGGTCTGCAACACCACCTCTCTTCATTGCGACAGCTCCAATACAGAGTTCCTTTCTAGCATAGATAAGGACCACAGGTTTTCTATAATCCCGCTCGTATCATCTCTAGCAATTCTCTTGGTTTATCACCTGCTTGAGCAAGCCAGCCTTCCAGGATGTCGCATCCATAATCCT
The DNA here is from genome assembly GCA_002825515.1 of Candidatus Thorarchaeota archaeon MP11T_1. The sequence goes on from PJET01000013.1 coordinate 5,952, forward strand.
CGCAGTGGGCACATGTTTCTACGCCACGCTTGCTAGCACATGATCTAACACTACAAGCACCACAGAATTTGAATTTTGGATCACCATCAACCTTGCATCCAACACAATTGATATCGGTTTCACTCAATGGATAGTCTGGACTTCCCCACTCAGCAGCCTGTTTCTTCCGCAACTCGTCATCATCCGCCTTCCATGCGAGATGAGCAGGACATGTTGAACACTCAAGTCCACAATATGCAATCATGCTCTCAGTCATAGGGAAATGAAGAACCATCATTAAATAAAAGCTCAACAGATGACCGAAACTAATTGATAAACTTGCTCGTGAAAGTGGTTTTTCCTCAATCCTTTTATTCTTTGTACACTAATCGTAACTGTTGGTTCAGTCCAACGAATTCTTTCGTATCTATGAGCTGGTACGTATGACTGAGAATACAGAGTGGAACAATGCATTTGAGTACCCGAAATTTCTGAAAAATGCTCGTGAGAATGTTGAGCTGATGAAAGCGAGGTACAATGACCTACAAATAACTGAACAAGATCTAGAAAACCTTCGTAGTCTCCAGAATGAACTTCGAATACTAGTTATTGGTAATGATAGATGCACTGACACAGCTGGCAATCTACCAATTATAGCAAAGATGACTGACATATCATCAAAGCTGAAACTACGAGTTCTTGATAGTGATTCGTATGCAAAGTACCACCAGCAATTCAAAGTGAATGGAAAAAGGAAGACACCAGTTGTACTAATTCTCAGCACCGACGACCAAGAGTTATGTCGATGGGTAGAACGACCAAACGCTGCTTACAAACTAATTAATGAAGCAACGAATCCATCTGTGGAGGGTAGAAAGGCTGAGTTGAAGAAGCTCTACAGTGACACAGAAATCCAGCGACAGAGTGTCAAAGAGTTCATGAATCTAATACTCCGAGCTGATTATATTCTAGGAAGACATTGAATATGGCTCATCACCTCGGAGATGCAGACTGGACTGATGAAGAAAGCGTTCAACGAATGGCTAACTCATACAAGGTAAGATACGATGATGAGTTTTGGAAAGCATTTTCCAATCTCACAAATGATGATCCAAAACCTGTTGTTGCAGATTTTGGGTGTGGACCTGGACTTCTACTTGCTGATATAGCAACGCGGTTCAAAGCACATACAGCAATAGCCCTTGATGAAAGCGAGCCAATGCTCAAATTAGCTAAAAAAAACCTCAGAGAACGAACTAAACTAGAATCAATCGATATTCAAAAGGTGGATTTTGACGCTGATGAGATACAAGTGGACATGAACAGCATTGATTTTGCCTTTTCTGGATTCATGCTGCATGAAGTTGCGAATCCAATCGATTTTACTACTAAGGTCCGCAGAATTGTCAAATCGAACGGAGTTTTCACAATCTATGATTTTGTATCAGGAAATGAGGAGAGGTTCGTCAAGACTGTGACAAAACAAGGCATGAGTGAGGAACATGCAAGAAAGCGATATCCACATATGTGCAAGCACTCAGCTGACGATATTGTGGAGATACTAGAAACCTCCGGGTTTTCAGACTGTCGTCTTATCACAATCGATGAGATTCGCGCAGTTGTAGTAGGACTAAAGAGGTAAGCAGACATACAATCCTTTGAATTTAGAGTGTCGAAAATCATGGCATCCCCTCATCGAAAGTCTTCCCCTTGGGCGTATGACGGTTCAGAATTAACATGTCCAAAATGTGGTAGTATCCGGGTAGTTCGGATACTCGATTCTTGGTCACGTTCTAAAGGTATTGAGATGTTCAAATGTACATCCTGTGGAAAAAAATTCTATGAACGTGGATACGATGATTATGGTCCTACTTTCATAAAGTAAACAGAGAATGGAGCGAGGAAATTGTCTGGACGATATCAGCATTTGAAATATCCTTTCTCAGCCCAAGCCAGGCAAACCTCGCAAAGACTTGCTCGAGATTTGGGAGTCCTCGTTGACCTGCTCGAAGAGCCAGATAATTACTATATTGTTGAAGAAGCTGAGAAACGAGTTTATGCAGCTCTTACGCAAACTCAAATCAAATATCCTTCAATGGAAAATGAAAAAGATGTTCTAATCTACCCAACTGCGCGACTGATTGTTGAAGAACTTGGTCTTCCTCAATTGCGAGCATTACAAGCAGAGGCTGAGTCAAAAGAGGCAAATAGACAACTTGGCAATGAAGATAGTGCCTTTGTTGAGGATCTTGGGAAGTCATCCTTCAATTGGAAAATCGAGTCAATGGGTAGAATATCCCAACGGTCTGAACTCCCATTGATGCTTCGCACTTTCGAGCTCAAGATACGCTTTGAGAATTACCTTGAGGTAGCTCCAAGTTTCCATAGTGATGAATGGAATCTCATTAATCGTTACATGGAAAGGGGTTGGATTCCGATTAGACGTTCTGAATTGGACCGGCTCATCTCTGGAAAGTTCAAACGACTCATCATGGAAGGTCGTTTTGATATACCAAAAATGTCCCGCAGATTGATAGAATCCGTTCAACGTATTGAGGACAAGACTAAGGGCAGGATACGAAAAGCAGAGCCTGTAAAAATGACAGAAGCACTCACAACAGCATTTCCGCCATGCATCCAGAAAATGTATGATGACTCCATAAGAGGTGATGTCAATCTTTCACATGATGCACGATTTTCTCTTGCTGCGTTCCTTCTTAAGATTGGGATGGAAGAGAATGAAGTTCAGAAGGTGTTCAGCAGCTCTCCTGACAAGAACATAAGTCTCATTGAATACCAAGTTCGGCACATAGCTTCGAAGAGATCTATGGGAGCAGAGGATGGAGGTTATACTCCCCCTGGATGCAAGAAGCTTCAAGTTAACAATCTATGTCCAGTCTATCTTGGAACAGTTTTTGATCCATTATGTGAGTACATCCTAAACCCTCTTGCGTTCTATCAAACTCGTGCATGGGAAATGTCAAAGGATATTCAGGATCATTCTTGGTATGAAAGAAAGCGAACTAAGAAACAGAACTTCTAAACGGCGCATCTCGTGTAATGATAGAGGTACTGCTGCGCATACCCAGCATATTTTCCAAAATATTTTCTCGCAGCTTCAGACTTCTTCAAATAGGAATCTCCAATGTTCGTGAATACTCCATAATGTTCTTGAATCACTCTTTCAATCCAGACGTCGATTGGAAATGCTTCCAGGAAACCAAGTGAAAAAAGTGCAATACAGTCTGCAACTTTATCTCCAACACCATGTAGATTCTTGAGATGTTTCCGCGCATCAAGATACTCCATTGACCTGAGTGCAACGTCGTCCAGATCGCCATCTAAAATTGCTGCGGTTGATTTGGCAATAAATTCAGATCTCCATGCTAGTCCTATTGACTTTAATTCATCCACAGCCACCTCGGACAACTGTACCGGGGTGGGCATACCATAGTAGATCTTTTCTCTGAATTCATAAGATGGACCCCATTTCTCTCTGATAGCATTGGTCATAGTCCTTATTGCAGGAACATTTTTCCAAATCGAACAGAGAAATGACACAAGACAAGGAAAGAAGGGATCATTGATGACGCGTAAGCCAGGGGCGAAGTCTATGCTTTTCTTCATCACTCCATCTCGATTTATATCTCTGTGAATCTGCTCCAATGGGTCATCCAGTCTGAGTAGTTCTGATAGGTTCACATTACTCTCTGAAGTTTCATAGAGGAGCATGTCTTCTTGCTGTTCTACGTATACAGCCTGTCCAATGTCCGCATTGATGTATCCCTTCCCCTCCTTAACCCAGCAGAATGTCTGTCCACATTCCAATGTGTCTGCAAGATTGAAGTCTTTGATTTTGAGCCTTCTCATCAGTTTTTCCTGTGCTAGACTTGAAATGAGTATTGCGTTTGGACAATAATTTTCAAATGGATAACGCTAAAATGAAAACTTTGGAGTGGTATTACTGCGGCAGTGATGAGCCTCCAATGTGAGATTGTGAACATATGATCGACCTATGGGGTATCTGAGCCGCACCAGCTACTCGATTTCCATTAAATCCACAGATTTGTTCTTTACAATCTCCACCAACTCGTCGATATTATCAACACTAATAATACGAATACCCTCGCTGACATCGGGTTTTCTTTCCGACCAGCTTACTATTACTTGAGTATCCATAGGAACATCAGTGGGATTTATCTCACCATCGCCAATGCACCAGAACCTAGGAATATTAGCAGATTTCATTCCTTCCACGATCATAAAATCATACTTCTCAAGTATAGCCAACTTTTGAGAACCAATTCTATCTCTGAACTTTTTAGATTCTGAACTGGGACCGAGAAAGACAGTCTCTGATGCTCCCGCGTGTCTATGTTTCCATGTGTCTGATCCTTGGTCAGGTCCCACTTCATGCATTGAGCTCTTTATCGTGACTACTGAGTGCCCCCTCATTACCAATGATCGCACAATCGCTTCGACTAAGGAAGTCTTCCCAGTACCTGAATATCCTGAAACAGCAAATACTCTCATCTCTCCCTACTCCAATCATTGTCCATAAGATAGTTTCGTCGTATTATTTTCCACCATAAGGAGCTTCAAGAAAGTTGCTTGAAGGCTGAGCCTTAAAACGGGGTCTTACTTTGTTCGAGCTTGGTGAAATCACCTTTGACTAGCGAGAAGCATGTTGCAGTTGAATGCATAGATGTGTGGCGCGAGTTCCAAGATGGATCACGAGTCATCAAGGTCCTACAGGGTACTAACCTCAAGGTTGATCGAGGTGAATTTGTAGCAATAGTCGGGGCATCTGGATCTGGAAAGACCACTCTTCTCAATCTAATAGGTGGTTTAGACCAACCGACTTCAGGTACTATACTCGTTGACGGTGCTGATATTACAGACCTTGATGATGAACAGATGTCTGAGGTTCGACGCCATAAAATTGGAGTCCTGTTTCAGGACCAGCATCTGCTCCCCATCTTCACTGCACTCGAGAATGTTGAAGTGCCAATGCTTCTCGATGACATTCCTGAAGAAGAACGCAGAGATCGAGCCAGAAAGCTCCTAGAGCTGGTTTCAGTCGATCACAGGTTACAACACATGCCTCACGAACTCTCTGGTGGAATGCGGTCAAGAGTTGCTCTAGCCCGAGCTCTTGCGAATGATCCCGCCATCCTTCTATGTGATGAGCCTACTGGTGATTTGGACCACAAGACTGGTGGAGAAGTCATCCAACTAATGAGGGATCTTGCCAAGAAGAAGAATCTTGCAGTACTAGCAGCAACTCATGATCCTGAAACCGCCCGGATGGCTGATAAAATTCTCCTGCTCAGAGACGGTGTCTTGGTTGATGAGCTGGTTGGTGATTTCTTCAAACATAGCAAGGTCGATGTTTCTACAAGAAAACGCAACCAAGGGATTGGTGATACTACTTCTTCCTAGGAGTGAGCTTATTGGCCGTGTCAAAGACTTCCAAGAATGTTAAAACAAAAGGCAACAGAGCCTACGGTTTCTCCTATGCCCTTAGTGCTCTCAGGGCACATCCCTTCAGGGCCATAAGCTTGGCCATTACACTCAGTCTTGGTATAAGCCTTTTCGCATCTACGATGGTCTGGGGTGATACTGGTATCTATGTGAGTATCTATGAGTATCTTGAAGATAATTCATTCCAAATTGCTGTCGAATACGAACCAGGATTTCCTGATGCTTTGAAAATGGCTGAAACCTATATGAGCCAAAGTCTATTTGTAGAGGATACATACCGTGTCAACTCCACAATAGGGTTAGTCTGGGGTAGCTCTCTATCTGATGATTATGAGTATGATATAGATGACTCAATTTACAGTCAAGGAATAAAGGACTGTAGAGTCATATTTGTGGATAATGAGTTTTTGAACAAGACTGCTAGTGAGTTTATCACTGAGGGGTCTTTCCAAATTGATGAAGGCGAAATCATAGTATCTCGAATGTTTATTGAATATGTGAGACAGGTCTTTGATGTCACACTTCAAATTAATGATACTGTTGATCTTGAGCTTCTAACAGGAGATGCTAGTTCACTGCCCTCATCTTTGAGTACGCTGGGTCGAATGAGTGTGACCAATCTGAAGATTGTTGGCATCTTTAACCTTCGAATCTACGGATCAATTATCGAACAGGCTCATTCGTCGTTCGAGAATGGCCGGGCGAATTGGAACAATACTAACCTACGATATGAAGTGCTGGGAATTCGCGATAGCGTCCTAATGCGCAGTGACTCTATACCTATGGATTCGCTGTCTGAGAATGGATTTTTCAGCGAAACATTACTAGTCCGGGTTTCAGCTAATGAGTTGGCAACAAGCAATCCACAGGGAGTCGCGACGAACTTATTTGAGTTGACAATTAGAACTGAGGAATTATTCCATGTCACATGGATTGGTAATGATAAGATTTTGGAACTTCAGAATGTTGTCAACACTTATGTTACTACACTAGATCTCTCCATACTTGCTCTCCCTGTCATCCTACTAGCCCTATTCTTTTCTATATTTGCCGCTGATACTTTCATGGCTCCTCGCAGTGTTGAAGTGGGAATAATTCGCTCCAAAGGTGCCAGTTACTCTCAGGTATCCAGCGTTTTCCTCTGGGAATCTGCTGTAGTAGCTGTCCTTTCGGTTGCACTTGGAATTCTATTCAGTGTGCTTTTTGCACCTTTGATCCCCTCTACGATCACTTTCATGACCTTTGATTGGGATGTGTATCTATTCTATTTGTCCAACACAGTAATTAGTCTCAACACAGTGGCTCGTGCAATTGGTCTTACAGTACTTCCTAGTCTCTTATTCCTACTCTATCTGGCTCGGAAATCTGCCTCAATTGAGATCAGTCTTACTCTAGCTGAGGCGACAGAAGAATCAACTGAACAGTCTGAAGCACATGGATTCACAATTGGAGCTTCTATTTTTCTTCTAATCTTGGTTGTTGTGATGGTTTTCATACTTCCCAGACATCCTGTCCTGTTCTTACTTGAACTTGGACTGGGTACTGCTGCTTGGTTCTTCATAGCATACAATGGGTCCCGCATATCTAGAGTAGGTCTTGCTAAAGTTTCGGAAAAGATGTCATTTGTACTTGGTCAGAAGAATCTGATATCAGCTGGATACCTGAAGATGCGAAAAGGTCGAATCATACCTCTGATGGTTGTTCTAGCTCTAACTATGTCCTCAACCATAACCTTTGCTGTGCAATCAGAAAGCCTCAGAGTTGATCTCGGTCGTGAAGTTACTTATGCTCTGGGTTCTGATCTTCGTATCGATTGCACTATTCGTGAGTTCAATTTCAGCCAAGATCTAGAATCATATGATGGGCTCAATAACGCCATGCCAGTACTCAGGACTTGGGCTCGAATAGGTCCTGACTTGATAAATATAGAAGCTCTCGATCCAAATGAATACATCTCGATAGGGAAATTCGACCAATCAAGTTTCTTTGGTGAATCGCCAGAGGGTATTTTGTCAGCTTTAGCAGCAGTACCAAATGGCATAATCATAAGTGCCGCCCATGCTGAAAGATGGAACAAAACTATTGGCTCTACATTGAATTTTGAGATGAGTGCTGTTGGTACTACCCAAATCGTTGAATTCAATGTTACAGGACTCGTTTATAGTGCACCCGGTTTTGGATATGCTTCAGGTGATTATGTTCCATTCTCTCCTCTTGGAGCTGGTTTTGGATTCAGTTCCGGATACAATGGATTTGCATTTGCTAACCTTGAGTTTATTGAGGAAACAATTGAAAAACATGAAGCGACACTTTTCTTGGCAAATCTCGATGAAACTGCCAATCATACACTGTTACTTAATGAACTCAGACTACTATCAGGAGTCACTCCAAACACTCCTGAGGAGTTTGACCTAAAATCGAATTCACTCCAAACAGCACTCTTCTTGAATACGATTGAGGGTCTTTTCTCGATTGGTTTTGTAATGTCCCTTACCCTTAGTCTCTTTGCTCTATCAATTTCTTTGGGGTCTGTTGTGAGAGAACGTCGGAAAGAATACGCTATCATGCGTGCGATTGGAAGCTCACAACGACAGGTTGTGAGTATGGTCTTTTCAGAATTCGCTGGTGTAGTGATAGCATCACTAGCACTAAGTCTTATCCTAGGTGCTGTCTTTGCCTACATCATGGGCTTGTTGTTGAATGCTATGAGTCCCTTCTCTAGAACGTTGGCAGGTACTATTGCATTCCCATTTGATTTTCTTGCAATTGTCCTGTTTATTGAGATTCTGGCAATGATTATTGGAGCATACCTACCCGCAAGGGAAGCATCAAGAACCGATCCAGCGGTTGTACTTCGAAATATGTGAGGTGATAATGTGACCAAGAAAAATGAAAAGAAAATCCTCAAGGGCAATCCCCTATGGTCAATTGGCTACGCAATCACCTCAATAAAGAACTACAAGGTCCGTAACATGGGCATCGCGCTTGTTCTGGCAATTAGTGTAGCAATTCCTACAACTGTTTTTGCTTGGACAAACACTGGTTCACGTTTAGCTGTTGAGGAGTATTTTGATGAAAACGCGTATCAATTCAGCGTTCAGAATGCTCAAGGAGTGTATGACTACTCACATCTATTCGATGCTCAGCAACTCATAATGTCAAGTCCATATGCCGAATATGCACATATCACACCTAGTACTGTAGGAATACTGAGAATGGATGGTATCACACCAGAGTGGGACGCATACGGTGTAAACTGGCCCAATTATGAACACGGGGTCAAGGACTGTCGTGTCATCATGGTCAATAATGAGATACTTGATGTCTGGTCCAATGAAATATCCATCAGAGGAAATTCAACACTACGTCTAGGTGAAATAATGGTATCCCAACGATTCATTGACCTAGCTGAAGAGATGTTGAGTAGGACTCTGAATATTAGTGCTGATTTCGACATCGGTTCTGAGATAAGCATAGACATTCTTCGCACATACTATTATCCTGAAGATGGAATGCCATTTGATCCACTCCTTCTCAATCGTTTAATTGTTCGAAACCTCACAATTGTAGGAATATACGAATTCACACGTCCCTCTGTCATCGTAGGATCGTTTGGTTCAATTAATAGAGGAAACTACATTGTAAGTGCGGCGACAAGTGTTTTGGGAATTACTGACTCGATATTAATCTTGGAAGATGAGTTTGATAGGGAATCTATTCAAACAATCACAAACCAAGGATTCTTCTCACCAGTGGAATTTGTTCGAGGCTCAGTCAGTGGCCTTATACAAAGTGGAGTGACTTTAGCAGCTCGGAACTTACGAAATCTGAAAACGCAAATCCAAGAAAGTGATTCACAGCTATCTGTCTATGGCTTGGAGAATATTGAGAGCCTTCAGATTCATATCTCCACTTATTTGGCTAGTCAGGTTCTAATCATTCTTGCAATACCCATAATCATAATGAGCCTAATGCTGACCATTTTTACATCAGAAACCTCGGTGGCTCAAAGAAAAGGTGAAATTAGTGCACTCAGGGCAAAAGGTGCTTCCTTCAACCAGATATTTTCTGCTGTTATTTGGGAGTCTCTAATATTATCAATTCTAGGTCTATTAGCTGGCCTAGGCGCATCCATTATAGCTGCTCCCTTAATGGGTTCTTCAACCGGCTTATTATCATTCGATCCTACCATATACAATGTATTCATTACAAAATTGATTATTCCTCCGCAAGCTCTTGCCCTTGCTGCTACAATTGCATTGTTTCTCCCTGCTGCATACTTACTTCATGTTGCTCGAAGAATCGATGTGGCTGAGATTGGACAACCAACTGCGCGGTTAACATATGAGATTCCTGAGGAAGTTAACATCTGGTATTATGTTCTAGGACTTGGAGGAACGCTCACAGTTCTTCTTATAGTCCCAGTTTTATTTAATCCAGTCGGGCAGATAGCATTCATTGAGATTCTCATTGCAACCTCGTTACTCTTCATTGCATCATATCTCGGTTCAAGAGCAATGCGACTAGTCACAGCTAGAGCATCTGAAGGCATGCATTGGTTGCTAGGTGAGAAGAAACTATATCTCACTCAGAGCCTACGAAGACGGAAAGGTCAATTTATTCCTCTATTAGTAATTTTGACCTTAACGTTAACAAGTACAACAATGATGCTTATTCAAACAGCCAGTTTTGAGGACACAATTGCGAATGAGGCGGTTTACGCCTTGGGATGTGATGTTCGTATCGAAATCCCTGAACAAGTCTTGAATTGGACAGACATAATTGAGGGATATAGTGGAGTTGTAGATTCAACTCCTGTTATAGAATCGCTATCATATGTAGGAACTGACGCATTCTATCTTGAGGGATTAGATATAGGCGTATATCGCGAAATGGGAAGGTTCACATCATCTAGTTTCGTAGACAATACTCCAGAAGCGATCTTAACGGCACTAAGTAGCACTCCCAATGGTATCATTATTAGTATGTATCATATGGACCTCTGGAATGTTTCAGTTGGCGATACACTGAGCATAAGCGTTGGTTCGGTAATGGGAAGTAGTGAAGCAGAATTTGAAATAGTTGGCATAATGAAGAGCGCTCCTGGCTTTGGAATGGCTTCAACCTTGGATCTACAAGGTGTTCCATATGGAGCATATTTCGAGTTCCAACCTGGCCGTGGAGGTTTTGCTTTGGTCAACATCGACTACCTCTCATCAATCACCGGATACACCACTTCAGAGGTTTTCTTTGTTGAAACAACCTCCCTTACTGATGCATCTGAGTTAATTGAGTATGCCACTACAATTCCTTACTCTTCAGTCTACACAATAGACACCCTAGAGCTTGGTTCAAACACAGTCACAGGGCTTTTCCTAGCTGGTATTGAAGGCCTTACCATGATTAACTTCATCATGTGTGCCAGTATGGCAATCGCATCTATTGCTCTGTTCCTAGGATCAGCAGTAATCGAACGAGAACCTGAATATGCATTGTTCCGTGCAATCGGAGGTACTAAGAAACAGGTGGTTTCGCTAGTGTTTGGCGAGTTCGCAGGAAGTGTGTTAGCCGCTGTTCTCACGAGTCTTGGCCTTGGAGTATTGTTTGGCTACACAATGACCTTGCTTACCTTTGGAATTTCTTCCGTCTGGCCGATTCTACCAAAGGTTCTAACATATCCACTCTTTGTCATGCTTATCACAGTGGCATTAGAGTGCGTAGTAATGATTGTTACATGTTATTTCCCAGCCAGAAGGGCTGGCAACACAAACCCAGCTGATGTATTAAGAAATATGTGAGGTAGTAAAAATGCAAACAACAATAGAGACCGAAGAAAAACTTGACATCTACAGTGACTTACCAGATGATGTTGTCGTTAGTGTCAATGACTGCTATAAGATATACAAAGCACAAGAACTGGAAGTCGTTGCACTCAGTGGAGTTTCCCTTCAAATTCTTGAAGGCAAAATAATGGCTGTGGTAGGTCCAAGTGGGTCTGGTAAAACAACCTTAATCAACGTTATTGGCGGCATCACAAAGGCTACAGTTGGCAAAGTCTATTGGGCCAACTTAAAGACTGACATCACGAAACTGAGTGAAAAAGTACTTACGGAAGCAAGGCGTAATTTCATTGGATTCCATTTTCAACTAAACAACCTACTACCTCATCTCAATGCTTGGCAAAACATAGAGCTTGCAGCTAGGATTGCTGGAGTGCCTCGACAGATTCGAAAGGAGCGAGTTGATAGACTCATAAAACTCGTTGGCCTTGAAGAACGTAGGCGTAACAAAGCCACAACTCTCAGTGGGGGTGAGAAATCTCGAGTGGCAATTGCTAGTGCTCTTGTCAACCTCATTGATACTGAAGGTAAAGGATTGGTCTTGTGCGATGAGCCTACAGGAGACCTAGATCCTGAGACTGGTGAGCGGATACTCGACCTGTTTCAGGAACTGAACGAAACCATCGGTACATCTTTCTTCATTGTCACACACAGTCAACAAGTCGCATCCAAAGCTGACGTGACTGTGGAACTCCGTGATGGAGTTATCTCTGGGTTCCACCAAGCTGGTATTGATCTTGATATGCTTGACACGACCAGAATTGTTCGACTAGATGACAAACATAGGTTACCGATGCCCACTGACCTTCTTGATCTTGCTGGCAGTCCAAAAGAGTTTAAGCTCAGCTATACAGACAACAAGTTCGTCCTTGAACCTCAGACTGGTGAAGTCGTTGATCAGATGCGTGAAAAGAAAGTTCGAATTTGTAGAGTCTGTGGTTCAGAGATTCCCGGTGGCAAGTTCATCTGTCCGAACTGTGGAAGTCAAGTCACAGTATAGCCTAGAATTTATGGTCGACTCGCTTCTGGCGAGTCTTTTCTTTTGAATAAAGAAACGAGCTGCTCGATGCAAATCCAGGTGTCCATATATTTGCGAATCATTCTTCGCTCTCTCTTCAGGTTCTTGACGCTACTTATCTCAAGTTCTTTCTCGAGGAACCTGTAGATTTCTTTTCCTCTCTTATCAAAATCAGTGAGAATAAGGACCTGCCCCTTTTTTCCCGCTTTATTGACAATATTCTCTATCAATCTGTACCGCGGTAGTCCTGTCTGAGTTCTCATTATTGGTGCTTGAAGACCCAGATTTCTAAGGACAGCGGCATCGCGCTTTCCCTCAACAATAACGATCAAATTCGGATACTTTGAATCTAGAGTCTGGATGGTTTCAATGAGCATTCTCTCATTATCCGTAAGTCTCCTATTTTGCCTATTTTCAATAGCTGCGGTTCTTGCAATCTCTGCTTTTCTTCGTAATGTATCATCATTCTCTTCGTTCAAGGAGTACACCAGAATTGTGTTATGGTGATATTGCTACCTTCATGGTTTTTCCTTCACTCATCAGTTCGAGTGCTTCGTTGATTTTTTCCAGTGGCATCTCATGCGATATCAGTAGGTCAGGATTGACATCCCCTGCACTGATGAGTTTTAGTGCTTGTTCAACATGTCTTGGCTTCAAGTGAAATACTCCTTTTATCGTGAGTTGACCATAATGGAATCTCTCGGTGTCGAGCTCGAATTTTGTTCCCGAGGCTGCACCACCAAAGAGGACTGTAGTTCCTGCATCTCTTGTCATCTCTACTGCCTGCTCCCATGTTTTTCGTATACCAACAGCCTCAATTACAACATCAGCACCAAAACCACCGGTTTCTTCTCTAACACGTTCTACAGGGTCTTCCTCTGATGGATCAATAACGATATCTGCTCCAGCTTTCTTTGCAACATCTCTCCTTAGTTTTGCAGGATCTGAAGCAATTACTGTTGAAGCGCCATTCTTTTGTGCCAACATAATTAACATCTGTCCGATGGGGCCTGCTCCAATTACGACCACTGTGTCTCCGAGTCGAATATTTGACTCTTCAACGCCATGGACAACACATGCCAGTGGCTCTGTGAGTGCTGCGTTTCTGAAGGAAATTGATTCTGGAATCTGATGCGTGTTCCATCTGACGACTGGAGCAGGCACTCGAATGTACTCTGCAAAAGCACCATTCACAAGATTATCTTTCAGTTTTGCACAAAGGTTTGGCATGTGTCTTTTGCAAAAGAAGCAATCGCCGCAGGGAGCTGAATTTGTTGCGACTACTCGCATTCCTTCTTCGAAGTCCTTCACCCCTGCACCTACTTCTTCAATGGTTCCCGAATATTCATGACCAAAGAGCGCAGGAGTCTGTTTAATCAAGATTGGATGCCCTCTTTTGTACGTCTTGACATCAGTCCCGCACGTTAGAGCAGTGCCAACCTTAACTAGGAGTTCTCCAGGACCAACCTCAGGAACATCTGTTTCCTCGTATCGAACATCTCCGATATCATAGTACATTGCAGCTTTCATTTTGCGAGACATGAGCCAATTCCCTGAGCATTTCCTCTCTGTCTGTTTAAATCACTTCCTGACTGTCAAACCGTAATGCTTAATCAGGATTCACCTGAGCCAGAGAATGAGTGGATTGGCATGCACATCAAGTCAAGATATCCTGATCACATGGAGTATCATGCCGAAAGCGTGTGGGATGGAAAGACTGGAGGTACTATCACAGCTAGTGACGAATATCAAATCGTTTACGATACTCCAAAGACCTATGCTGGACGAGGTGAGGGAATTTGTCCAGATGAGATTTTTGTGTCTGCGGTGCTTGGCTGCTTGAATAATACATTCCTTGATTTTCAGCGTCGATTCGAAATGGAGCTGATCTCTTTCAAGCTGAAAGGGAAAGCAACAGCCAGGTTTGATGGAGAAGGCTATAGAATAACTGGATTTCATGTTTCAGGAGAGGTCATTGTTGGTGAGGATGAACTCCAAACTGGTCGGCGTTGCGTGGAACTCATGGAAAATTACTGTCACCTCACGAGAACAATCAAAGAATGCATTCCATTCGAGTATGATATATCGGTCCGGGAAGCGTAGACTAGGGCTCTAGTTCTTTCATCAACTGCCCAATTCTCTGCATATATGCCTCTATATTTGTCCACTGCCCTCCTTGAAAGAATACACTCTTACAATATTCACAAAGCCAAAACTCAGTGTAGTAATTGAATGTCTGATTTGGAACAAGACCTTCGACTCGAGATCTCTCACCATTTCTGATGTGAGTTAATTCTCCATTGCATTTTGTGCATCTTGATTTGGCAGGGTCTGCTTCTGGACTTATACCAAATCTTAGAAAGACACTTGCTACTCCTTCATCAACAGATCCTCGAACAAGCATCACCTCAACACCTGCATCTTCTGCGCGTCTTGAAAGGATCGCATCAGAGGTCAGCAATACTCTATTCTGCTCAAGTGCAATACGTAACAAATCATCATCGTGGAGCTTAGAGGAATAAAATGTGTCATGACCTGTAAGGCGAAGCCATGTGGAAAGTTTCCCCAACATTGCATCCACAATGAATGTCTTCATCAAGTTTCACCAAAGATAATGCGGGCGGCATTTTTCCACATGACTTTCTCAATCTCTTCCTCTCGCACTTGCTTGTACCCCTGCTCAACAAACTCCGAAGGAAGTTGTAGTTTTGTGAAGAACTCTACCCACTTATTGAGCGTCATCGTATACTCGAAAAGAGGGAAGTCGCTTCCAAAGAGCATTCGGTTTGGGAAGACTTTCAGAATTTTAGCATCTCCAATCATCTGGAAAACTTTCGCTGGCACGGTTGATGCAAACACCTGCCATCCTGAAACATCAACTGAAACATTCGGGTTTTTCGATGCAATCATCAAAGTTTCATCTTGCCATGGATAGCCTACATGAGCGAGTACAATCTTTAAGTCTGGAAAGTCTGCAGCAACTCTGTCAACATAAACTGGCCTCGCATATTTCACATGCTTGTGTCTTGGTGTAAATCCTTGGTGGATTAAGATTGGGACATCTAAGTCAACACAGAGTTTGTAGTATGGGTCAAACTCCTTTTCATCTGGATAGAACCCATTCGGAGGATACATCTTCCATCCTCTACATCCCTTCTCCTTCACAGCACGCTCCAGCTCTTTCAGACCTATTTCTCCTCGTCTTGGATCAAGTCCTACAAATGTAACAATGTTTTCGTCATCTCGCACCTCATTAGCATGCCAATCAGTCTTCTCTGTGAGTGAAAGCGGCATCTCCTGGTCAAACCCACTATCGACAGGAAGAACAACAGCACTATCTACATCACTTGCAGCCATTGCCTTGCGAAGAGTCGTAATAGGAGAATCAAGAACTGGTTCAACGCCCAATCTCTCTGCAGCAATGCGACGGGACTCCTTATCTCTCTCACTGATAATATCCCTTGACCATGTATGTGTGTGTGCATCAATAACTCTCATTCAAACACCTTCTATAACTCATCACGTAATCTTTCCAATCTATCAATGACCCCAATTGGAACCGTGACACTTCCAAGTTCTGTGTAATGAATTGTACCGTGGTAGTCACTTCCTCCTGTGTGTAAGATATCTAAACCCTGGATGATCTTTCTCACATCATCTGCTGAACTATTCATTCCCATGAAGGCATAATCGTAATCCACCTCTATGCCCAAAAGCCCTGCGCTCATCAGGGTTTCTATTAAAGAACGCAAGTCTTGAACTTTTACAGTAAGTGGGTGAGCTAAGACAGGAACAGCTCGCACTGACCTGAGTAGATCAATCCCCTCAAATACTTGCATTCGCTCTTTCTTAACGTATGCAGGCTTATCATAGGCCAAGTACTTCTGAAATGCCTCATGTGTTGTCTTTACGAATCCTTTCTTGATTAGTAGTTGCGCAACATGTGGGCGACCAGGGCTTGATACTCCTTTTAGGTCCTCTGAGAGCTCATCCATTGAAACATCAAGTCCTAGCTCATTCAGTTTCTGAATCATCTTTGGAAGTCTATTGTGTCGTGCTACTCTCAGATACTCCAAACGATCATTGAGTGCCTTAGAGCTAGAAGGCACGAAATAACCCAGTAAATGGACTTCTTTGGCATCGTATTCAGAGCTTATTTCAATTCCCGGAACTCGAATTAGCTCATCAGATGCTTCAGCATCCACGAACTCTTTTACCCCATCAAGCGAATCGTGATCGGTGAGTGCGATACCTCCTAGTTTCATACCAACTGCCTTTCTTACTAGTTCTGTGGGTGAATCACTTCCATCTGAAGTCGTTGAATGAGTGTGCAGGTCAGCACGGACTCTCACCATGGGCCGCCTCCTGTCGCAATGTTTCTACAAGTTTTCGAACCTTGTGGCATAACTTTCGTATCTCTTCACGAGAAACAGTCTCTCCAGATGGGCAATCCTTATCGATAACACATTTTCTCTTTCGTGCATCATAGATTACTGGATAATACCTACATCCCTCGGGTCTGTCTTCATAGATACGACAGACCTGTGTTTCAGGGTCATAGAAGAAGCAGTTACCATTCACATTTTTGAGTTCACAGAAACCCGCCATCACCCTAATAACGAAATCTTTTCTATCATAACCCAAGGCTTCAATTCTTTCGACATCTTCTCGAGTCAAGGTCATTTCAGTTTCCGTGCAACACAGTCGAATCTCTTCGCAGGATCCATCGTGGTTGCAGACAAATGGGGTCAATATACTTAGTACTCCTAGCGCATCGGTCAGATTGCGGTTTAATGGGTCATCACGCTGATGAGGTCGTTCACCTTCCCTAC